>JAEYXG010000002.1 GCA_023428585.1 Bacteroidota bacterium | reverse complement strand
CATCCTTCCTTGGTATGTTTGAAATTACACTGCCAAGCTGGATGATCAATAAATCAGACGCACAGGCTGACCGCGGTGGTATTTTAGGCTCGTTCTTCATGGCCTTCACCTTGGTGTTGGTATCATTTTCATGTACCGGTCCTATTGTTGTCGCCATTCTAGTGGCATCTGCCGGAGGTAAAGTGCTTATGCCAATCATTGGAATGCTTGGTTTCTCACTCGCCTTTGCACTGCCATTCACCCTGTTTGCTTTCTTCCCACGCTGGCTCAACAATATGCCAAAATCGGGCGGGTGGCTCAACAGTGTAAAGGTGGTTCTTGGATTTATTGAACTGGCACTGGGCCTTAAGTTCCTCAGCATCGCTGACCAGACTTACCATTGGGGAATCCTCGACAGAGAAATTTATCTTGCTTTCTGGATTGTGATTTTTGCCTTGATGGGTCTTTATCTCTTAGGCAAACTTAAACTGGCACACGACAGTGAACATAAATTCATTGGTGTGCCCCGTCTTATGCTCGCTATCATTACATTCACCTTCGTGTTGTACATGATACCCGGTATGTTCGGAGCTCCACTCAAAGCTTTATCAGGATATTTGCCACCACAGGCTACCCATGATTTTGATTTGAATAAAATAGTACGTGAAAACGTGGAGGTCTTTTCTTCAGGAGCATCAGCAAATGCAGCTGATAATACCATGACCGGCTCAACTACAGGTTTATGTGAAGCACCCAAATACGGTGATATACTGCACCTGCCTCATGGACTGAAAGGTTATTTTGACTATGAACAGGGTCTGGCTTGTGCCAAGAAACTCAACAAACCGGTATTCATTGATTTTACCGGTCACGGATGTGTCAACTGTCGTGAAATGGAAGCAAGGGTTTGGGCTGATCCACATGTATTGAAGCGTCTTAAGGATGAGTTTGTTGTTATTGCCCTTTATGTGGATGATAAAACCCAGCTGCCGGAAAGTGAGTGGGTCACTTCCAAATATGATGGCAAGGTCAAGAAAACCATCGGAAAAAAATATGCTGATTTCCAGATAAGTCGCTTCAATGTCAATGCACAACCCTATTACGTGCTGCTTGACACCAATGGCGAACTACTGGTTCAACCAAAAGCCTATGACCTGGATGTGGACAACTTTGTCCAATTCCTTGACAGCGGACTAACTGAATTTAAAAAGCGATAAACAAGCTGCCGATGAAGAGAACCCTTAAAATCCTGAGCATATTATCACTTCTTTCAGCAACGGCCTTTTCCCAACCTTTTACCCAGGTAACCAACCCATTCCCCGGAATGGGCAGGGGAGCTGCTGCCTTTGCTGATTTCGACAATGATGGCGATCTTGACCTTGTAATGGCGGGACAAGACAACACCTATTACCCTATGGCTAAAATATTTGGCAATATCCAGGGCGATTTCAGTGAAGTGACATCAGGAATCAGGGGCTTATACAACAGTGCTCTATCTGTGGCAGATTATGATCACGACGGATTATTGGATGTAATCATTACCGGTCAGGGGCTCGCCGGCAATGCCACCCACCTTTATCGTAATTTGGGCAATCTGCAGTTCCAGTTGACTGACAGCACCCTCTATGCCGCCGGGGCTGATGGTGATGTGGCCTTTGGTGATTATAATAACGACGGTTTTGCTGATATAGTTCTCTCAGGAAATTGGTCGTCCAAACTCTACCACAATAATGGTAATGGTGCTTTTACAGAAGTAGAAGCAGGGCTGCCCGGCCTCAATTCTCCCTCCCTTGCTTGGGGCGATTATGATAATGATGGTGATCAGGATCTTTTGATGGTTGGCGACAATGGTACCATCACAACTTATATCATGACCAATGATGACGGGCTCTTTACACCGCTCAACGTGCAGATTGAAGGTGCCGTTGCAGGCTCAGCCCGCTGGGGTGACCACAACCTGGATGGCTACCCCGACATCATGATCACCGGCAAGGATTATAACCTTCAGGCAGTCTCCTTTGTCTATAACAACAATTCTGACAACACTTTCTCATTTGCCAATGTTGGATTTGTTGGTACTGCCCTGGGACCGGCCGACTGGATTGATTACGATAACGATGGTGATCTTGATGTTATGCTTGCCGGACAAAACTCCACCTGTGGCAACTCATTTACCCGCCTGTACACTAATGATGGCATTGGTGGATATACTGAATTTCAGGCTGATCTGGCTTTTGCTGACCGCTCAGCTTCCGCCTGGGGTGACTATGACAATGATGGCGATTCCGACCTTTTTCTGGCAGGAATATCCGGAACACCTACCCGCTTTTTATACCGGAACGATCTGCTTGCCGGAAGCTTTCAACCCAATACTCCACCTACAGCACCCGAAATTACTGACCTGTATACTTGGCAGGATTATGCTGTCATCAACTGGTCAAGATCAACTGACCTGCAATCGCCCCAGATGTCGCTAACCTACAACCTCCGTGTAGGAACCGTTCCCGGAGGCAATGATATACTTAGTCCCAATGCCGATGCTACTAACGGTAACCGATATATAGCAGCTACTGGCAACATGGGCAGCAACACCTTTGGAATAATTCGCGGACTCGCACCCGGTACCTACTACTATAGTCTGCAGGCTATCGATCAATCGTATGCCGCTTCTCCCTTCTGTGAGGAACAATCTTTTGTGATATTGCCCACTGCAGTCAATGACCTGCGCAATAATGATCCAATATTTAATATTTTGCAGGAAAGTGAAAAGTTGACCGTGATAACGTATATTTCGGGAAATGTGTCTGTTACCATGAGTTCTATATCAGGTGTCAGATTGTTTCAAGAATATTATAACCATAGTGAAATCAATATTCCGGTAGGGCAGTATCCCTCAGGCATCTACCTGCTCACCATCCTTACGGAAGAGGGTAGATACACTAGGAAAATCAGGCTTTAATCTAGTTTAATAGACTTCATACTGATCTCGTAATTGTCTGCAGTAAAATTCGGCATTCTACCATATTGCCTCATTTATTTGGGCTTTTAGTCAAATCTTCATTCAATGCAGTAGGTTGTGTATGATTACTCTTTTCGGGCAACTTTATCTTGATGTATGATTTAGGCGGTCGGAACGAAGTATATATGGCAATCCAAACCAGTAAAAGCAGTATCGGCAAAATGCATCTTCTGAATCCATAAAGAAACGCTATGTTGGGCATAATGCTTTTCTCAGGATTCTTTGCATCATAAATTACCTTCCTCTTTTCGCCAAGGTCGTACTTTATCCACTGCGGCCCATTCATTCTAACGACAGCATTCCCCGCACTGAATTGGAATACTGCACAGTTATAGGTATAATCA
>JAEYXG010000317.1 GCA_023428585.1 Bacteroidota bacterium | reverse complement strand
GATCCATTCTGTCCTTCAATTTAAGCAAATCAAGCAACTCTATAGCTTTTGTCCTTGCAGCTTTAGTGCTCTTCCCTGCAATGAAAGCAGGAATGCAGATATTCTCAATGGCCGTGAATTCGGGCAGCAGGTGATGGAACTGGAACACAAATCCAATCTTCCTGTTCCTGAAATCTGAAAGTCGTTTATCATCAAGCTTACTTACATCAATTCCATCAACTACGATATTTCCGGCATCAGCCTTGTCCAAAGTGCTGAGTATATGCAATAAAGTTGATTTGCCGGCACCTGAAGCTCCGGTAATGGATACTATTTCACCTTTGTCGATGTTGAGAGAAACGCCTTTCAGAACCTCTAAAGTACCATACAATTTATAAATACCTGATGCTGCTATCATAAATTTACTACAGATTTTAGGCAAAGTTAACTAATTCTGACATCTAAGGTATGAAACCCTGTTGGTTATAAATCAATAACCCTGTAATGTCAACAACTATTGACAATACAGGGTTATTCCGCTACAGTATTAATCGGCAAAAGCCAATACTGTTATGTGGAAGGCTGGTCGAGTATGAAATCTTCTTCTCTTACCTCCAGCATTAAATCAGCATCAACAAGTTCAACAAGCCATTTGTAATGGCGTTTTACTATGAGCCTTATTTTTGTCAGTCCCATTATCGGGAAAATTAGCCTGGCAGTCATGCGTTAGTTAGATTAAGTTATGAGCAATTTATTTTCTTGGGTTTGTTTTCTTCAAAGAATGTTGATTTATTCTATTGTTGATTTATACTATTTAGATGCGTGTTTATTCGAAAAGTTGCACTTAATTAGATACCTGCATATAATTAATCAGAAGCCTTCCATCATGGATCATAAGTAACCAGCTTCCTCATGGTTAATTGCTCACTTAAGAGCAAGTAGCAAGGCATTCATATTGAACTTCTCATGAAAGATCTCGAAAGGTTTTGCATAATCCGTATTTCACCATTATACTCGTTCTTTTTTCGAATCCTTTCAAGTGTAGGATCTATAAAATGCAGTGATACGCGACCATCGGCCGACACTCTGAATTTCACTTCCGATTGATTGGTTTTTGAAACCTTCTTCTGCTTGACATTTGTGCTGTTCATAATTTGAAGAATTAAATTTTTAATTTCATTTGACTTCTCAAGCCATTGCCACCCAAACACCCGAACAAGCAGACAAGCTAAGTATCCGGTTAATTGGTTTGTTTAGATTTTAGGCTGGTTTTTTCCATAAATGTTTTACAAAGATGTAAGTTGTTAAATTTCCTATTGTTATATAAAAGTCATATTTCTTTTCAACAATCGCACATTGGTAATCAATATCTTACACTAGAAATAAATAAAGTGTGCTAGTTTGTCCAACTTCATATACCTCACATGTTGCTGTGTTTATATATTAATGTTAAAAGAGGCATAAAGTAATGCCCATAAGCTTCATTTTAAAACTCAACCTCAAACACTTACACTTAAAGAGCACTTTGGAAGATGGAAAAGATTAGTAAGTCTGAAATCAGCTGTCAAACCTGGAACAGGGAATAAGTTATAATTAATAGAAAAGGGAGTCATTTACAATTCCTTATTACGATGATATAATGAAATTTTAATACCGCCGACTGATAACAAATAGATATCAATTGTAAGAGTTGTTTACATTGTTTATCAGTACATTAGATCAACTTGCCTTTTGGAATAAAATATTTTTGGATGCATTTTTCTGAAATCTCTATAACTAGGGGTATATGTCTGGTAATCAGTATTATAAACATTATTTTTCTGAAGAAAATACTGAGCATTTTTATTTCTATGTAACTTATTGAAGCATATAAATTTGTGAAGGTTTTAAGCGATTTTAACCTCCTTAGAATTCAGTATAAATCTCCTTCATGCACAAATCCCTTAACATTGAAAAATTAATCGCAAAATGAGGCTTTACGCAATAATGATGCTTAAAGTCTATTTCTGACAAATAGCACGAATACATCCATTCTGGGTAAGTATTTCCTCCATTCCTTGTTTCTCTAAGGAATATTGACAATGGTACATTATTGTAATATAGAATGTAAATAATGATGTAACATTTCATGAAAATCGTGTAACAGACTTTTTCCCATTAACAACCACTTTTGCCCTATAAATATTTTATTCATTAAACACTTGGATTACCATTTCAAGAATCTATAAACACTAATAATCAAAGCCATGGAATTCAGCAACAAGTTGATAAGTCTGCACGATCATCTATTCTATTTTGCCTATACCCTTACCAATGATAAGGAAGAAGCAAAGGACCTCATCCAGGATACCTATCTTAAAGCGCTAACACATCGTGATAAGTTTGAAGATCAGACGAATCTTAAAGCATGGACTTTTACTATCATGAAGAATACCTTTATCAATAATTACCGTCGGAACAAGAAAGCCAACACTATAGTTGATAATTCGGAAGATCTGTATTATTTGAATATTCCTAAAAAATCAGATTTCGGATCGCCTGAATCAGAGATATCTACCAAAGAAATCAAAGCCGGCATTTCACGTTTGGAGAAAGACCAAAGGATGCCATTTGAGATGCATGCAGCCGGTTATAAGTATAAGGAGATAGCTGAGAATCTGAATCTTTCCATTGGAACGGTAAAAAGCCGTATTTTCTTTACCAGGAAAAAACTAATGGAATCATTGAAGGAATTCCAGTCGTAAACAATCCACTGGTTTAAGCAGATCTCTGTTGATATAGGGTCAACATGAATGGATTTGAAAGAGCCCGGGTGGATGATTCACTAATCAAATTTTGACTATTGGATAAGAATCGAGGTAGCTACATCTCGATATCGCTATATCTATTCTTGAAACGGATACTTCCTTCTAAAACATGAAAAGTCAACAACAGGTCAATTTGAGTTGATTCAAACTCAGAGCCTGTAGGCAACACAATGACCAGGACATTATTGTTGTTTTCCCTGCTCAGCACCCTGTAAGCCAATTCACAACTACTATAGGCAAAGCCCTTGCGGATGCTTTTTATGGCTTCATCAATTTTTTGCTTGTTTTTATAAGTTTCGCTAAATTTTTCCATATTTTCAAATATGCAGATAGGTGATTATATTCGCATTACAGGAATTGTTTAATTTGTTACAAGATTCGCATAAAGCATGATGAAAAAAACGAGAGCATTTTGAACTGAATTCATGGAATATTGTTCTAGAGTGAGATTTTAAATTTACCAACCAAACTTAAAAAAATGAACCTACACGAGTATCAAGCGAAGGAAATACTTAAAACCTTCAACGTTCTGGTTCCAAATGGATTAGTAGCAACTAATCCGGAGGAAGCAATAGACGCAGCCAAAGAGATCAACAGAGAAACAGGCTCAGAGTATTTTGCTGTAAAGGCACAGATTCATGCTGGCGGTCGTGGAAAAGGCGGAGGCGTCAAGATTGCAAAGTCAATCAATGAGGTAGGTTTGCTTGCATCACAGATTATTGGAATGAATCTCATAACACCTCAAACATCGGCTGAAGGTAAGTTGGTAAATAAGGTGTTAATCGAACAAAATATTTATTACCCTGGTCCAAATGAAACAAAGGAATACTATCTAAGTGTATTACTTAACCGTGCATCAGGGAAGGTGATGTTTATGTATTCCACAGAAGGTGGAATGGATATTGAAGCAGTAGCTGAGAAGACACCACATTTGATTTTTGTTGAGGAAGTTGATCCTAAAACCGGCCTGCTCGATTTTCAATGCCGTAAAATTGCATATAATCTGAAGCTATCGGGTGAGGCATTCAAGCAGATGGTTGTCTTTGCCAAGAATATTTACAAAGCTTATATGAGCATTGACGCTTCGATGATTGAGATAAATCCGTTGTTTAAGGCTGCTGACGACAAGATATATGCGGCAGATTGCAAGATGAGACTTGATGATAATGCACTGTTCCGTCACCGTGATTATGCTGATTTGCGTGATCTTACCGAAGAGGATCCTGCAGAAGTAGAAGCCGGAAGGTATAATCTGAATTACGTAAAGTTAAGCGGTAACGTAGGATGTATGGTTAATGGTGCCGGTTTGGCTATGGCTACAATGGATATAATCAAACTATCGGGAGGTGAGCCGGCCAACTTTTTGGATGTTGGTGGAACGGCCAATGCAGAAAGGGTAGAGCAGGCCTTCAGAATCATATTGAAGGATCCTAATGTTAAAGTGATTCTGGTTAATATATTTGGCGGCATTGTCAGGTGTGACAGAGTAGCCCAGGGTATTGTTGATGCGTATAATAACATAGGAAACATACATATCCCGATCATTGTACGCCTGCAGGGTACCAATGCAGAAGAGGCTAAAGTGCTGATAGAGAATTCAGGTTTGAAAGTATATTCAGCAACACTGTTACAAGAAGCGGCATCACTGGTTACAGAGGTGTTGAAGAAATAGCCGGAAGTTTAATTTTACCGGCTCATACAGTTGCTTACTTTTCTATGCTGTATTCAATTAAGAACCAAAAGAGGCTGTCAATAATGACAGCCTCTTTAGTAACATCACACTAGTAACTCTTGTTCTTATTTTGAATATTCAGCTACGATGTCCTTAACACTATCAGGTGATAGACGGCCATACACCTTGTCACCAACCAATACTACTGGAGCTAGTCCACAAGCACCCACGCAGCGCAGGCAAGCAAGAGAGAATTTCCCATCATTGGTAGTTTCACCGACAGCGATATTCAAGACACGTTTGAATTCTTCTATTATTTTTTCAGCCCCTCTAACATAGCAGGCAGTTCCCAAACAAATTGAAATAGGATGTTCACCTTTTGGAAGCATGGTAAAGAATGAATAGAAAGACACTACTCCATAAACATGAGCTACTGAAATATTGAGCTCTTTGGCTATTATTTCCTGAACTTCGGCAGGAAGGTAACCAAAAATGCCCTGAGCTTTATGGAGCACATTGATCAATTCACCCTTCTCATTATTGAATGATTTACAAACATCCTTGAGTTCATCAATTTTGCTTGCGGATAATTTTATAGTTGCCATGATTTTATTTCTTTAAATTGTTTCAAATATAAAACTTATTCTACAACGCTAATTTCCTTACTCTTATCAAAATAATGAGTATGAAGCAGGTGATGTGACAATTCGCCACAAGGTTTACCCAGGAACTCCTTATAGAGTTGTATTATGTAAGGATTTTCGTGTGATTTACGAATAGTTTTAGAGGCATCCTCTGAATAGATAGCCTTTTGACGGGCTTTAATGATTGATGAATCACCGTGATGCAGTGGTTGACCACCACCACCAATACAACCACCGGGGCAAGCCATAATTTCTATGGCATGGAACTGTGATTTTCCTGCTTTTATATCTTCCAATAGTTTACGAGCATTGCCTAATCCGTGT
>JAEYXG010000307.1 GCA_023428585.1 Bacteroidota bacterium | reverse complement strand
TGTTAGTATGGCCAGCCCTGCCCGCAAATAGATTGCCATGTGGATTAATAAGGAGAATAGCCGGGCATTCTTTTGTGAAAAATGCTTTTTGGCGAAGATAATCATAGCATTATAGAAAACGAACACGTAGTTAATGCTTGATTTCTTTGTACTCTCTCCTTTATAATGTATAATCCTTGCTTCAGGGAAATAGTAATTCTTATAACCACCTTTTATAATCCGGTAACTCAGATCAATATCCTCTCCATACATGAAGAAGGTTTCATCAAGTGTTCCAACCTGATCAATTACCTCTTTTCTCAGCATCATGAAAGCACCCGATAGAATATCTACCTGATGAGTCTTATCTTTGTCGAGGAAGCTGAGGTGATATTTGCCGAAAGTCCTTGATTTAGGGAACAAGGCCGAGAGTCCGAATATTTTATAGAAAGCAACATCAGGTGTTGGTAAACCTCTCTTTGATTCAGGCAGGAACTTCCCCTTTCCATCAACCATTTTTATACCCAACCCACCGGCATCAGGATGCTCATCCATGAACGCAATACATTTTTTTAAGGTATCATGCTCCAATACTGTATCGGGATTGAGCAAAAGTATATATTCGCCTTTTGCTTCCTTAATAGCCTGATTATTAGCTCGTGAGAAACCTGTATTCTCCTTATTGGCTATCAGTGTTATCCAAGGAAATTTACTGATAACCATTTCATTTGAACCATCAACTGAATTGTTGTCAACGACAAATACTTCAGTTTCAAGTCCTTTGATTGCATCTTCAACAGAATGAAGACATTGCTCTAGAAAATATCTAACGTTGTAATTGACAATTACAATTGAAAGCTTCATTTATAAGCTTGTTTAAATAGCATGTAAAGGTATTAAAAGCTAGAATATCTTCGGGTATTTTGAAGGATTGTATTCATGCATAATATTGTAAACAGCGTCAAATACGTCTTCGGCATTAGGATTTGAGAAATAATCGCCATCTGTACTATAGGCTGCACGGTGTTCTTTGGCGGTAACAGTACGCGGAGGAGCATCAAGGTATTTGTAACCATTCTGCACTTCCAAAACCTTTTGCATCATATAGCTTGTTGCTCCTCCGGGAACATCCTCGTCAAAGAATACTATTTTGTTGGTTTTAGCTAGTGACTTGACAATAAGATGGTTGGTATCAAATGGTTCAAGCGACTGAACGTCAATGAGCTCACATGAAATATTGAATGATTCAAGTTGTTTTGCGGCATCCTGGGCTATTCTAACGCATGAACCATAGGTAACGATAGTTACATCAGTGCCGACATTCAATATTTCAGGAATACCGGGTTCGATTTTGAATTCTCCCGGATTAAGTGGTTTTCTTTCCCTTAATCTATAAGCGTTTAGAGGTTCAATTATTAACGCCGGTTCATCTGATGCAAGGACACTATTATAAAAAGCGGCTGCCCTTGTCATGTCGCGCGGTACCAATACGCGAACACCTTTAATGGAATTGATGACCATACTTAGTGGGGAACCTGAATGCCAAATGCCTTCTAGCCTGTGTCCGCGTGTACTTATAATGAGGGGTGCCTTTTGCCCCCCTTTTGTTCTGTAGTGCAAGGTGGCCAGATCATCACTTATTACCTGAAGGCCATAAAGGAGGTAATCAAAGTATTGAATTTCAGCAATAGGGCGGAAGCCTCTCATTGCCAAACCAATACCCTGACCAACAATGGTTGCTTCCCTAATTCCGGTATCAAAAATTCTATTGGCTCCATATTTGGCCTGTAGGCCTTCATAACTCTGGTTAACTCCTCCTATTTTTCCAACATCCTCTCCAAATAAAACCAATTCAGGATATTTGGTAAAAAGAGCATCGAAATTATCCCTTAAGATCTCTCTGCCAGGCACTGTGACTGCTTTTTCATCATAAACCGGATTTACTTGCTTGACATTCGCTAAGTTTAAATCCGATTGACTGTATAAATGTGAATTATATCTCTCAGCACTATCCAATGATACTTTATTAAGCCAGGCGGTTACATTGGCTTTAAGTGAATTGTCAGGATTACTGCATGAATCACAAATCAGTCGAAGTATTTTTCGACCTGAAGAAATGATATCCTTCCTTATGGGTTCGGCTATAACTTTCAGGTCTTCCTTAATGTTTTCTATTTTATTGGTTTTAGCACAATTGCAGGTAGTGACATCAGCCATGTGAAGAAACTCGTCACGCATCTGCTTTATTGGAGTCTGATAATTGTTCCAAGCCTTATCACGGGCCTTGCGTACTGTTGCTAGTGCCTCTTTTTCTATCCTGTCAAGTAATTGATTGTCTGCGATATTTGATTCTATTATCCAATTTCGCATTCTTATAATGCCATCATATTCTTTTTCCCATTCCAATCGTTCAGGTGATTTATATCGTTCATGAGAGCCACTAGTTGAATGTCCCTGAGGTTGTGTTAATTCGGTAACATGAAAAAGAACGGGAATATGTTTAGTACGACATACATTAATACCTTCACTATACACTTTAATAAGCTTGGCATAATCCCAACCCTCAACCTTATAAATTATCATTCCATCGCCATTGCTATCTGGCTGGAAGCCTTTTAGTATCTCCGAGATACTTTGTTTGGTAGTTTGAAGTTTATTGGGTACTGATATGCCCCATCCATCATCCCATACTGAAATAGCCAATGGAACCTGCAATACACCGGCTGCGTTTATTGTTTCAAAGAAATGGCCCTCTGAAGTTGAAGCATCACCAATTGTACCAAAGGCTACTTCATTTCCGTTTGAAGAGAATCCTTTTTGAATGATTGGATTGTTCAGATCACGAAACAGTTTTGATGCCAGTGCCAGTCCTAATAGTCGAGGCATTTGTCCTGCTGTGGGAGAGATATCAGCAGAACAGTTTTTTTGACTGGTTAGGTCTTTCCAATGTCCATTATCATCAAGGTTTCTTGAAGCGAAATGGTTATTCATCACTCTTCCAGCCGTTCCGGGGTTAATTGCTGAATCAGTGTCACCATATATCTGTGCGAAGAATTCTTCCAAAGTCATCAGGCCACTGGCAAACATAAAAGTTTGATCCCTGTAATAACCTGATCTCCAATCACCATCATTGAAAACATGGGCCATGGCCAATTGAGGGATCTCTTTGCCATCACCAAAGATGCCAAATTTGCCCTTGCCTGTTAAAACTTCTTTTCTGCCAATAATGCTTGCTTGTCTACTCTCAAATGCAATTCTATAATCATTGAGTATCTCTTCCTTTGTTAGACCTGTCGTGTTTTTGATTTTGCTGACCTTTTGTTCCTTGGTAGTCATAATGGATTTCTTTAATTGAAAGTGGTTAACAAATATCGACAATATTGGTTCAAGTGACAAGTCTCACGGTTTCTTTATTGACAAGTAAAAATAATAATTCAAGAGTATGGAAAATCTATCGGGAGCAGTTCATTATGAACTCTATAACCCGGTATTCAGGAGTATGTTGAAGAAATTCAGGGGTGATGCCGCATTTTTTCATCATTGCATCTATTTCATCATCCGTCATGATGCCGAACCTTTTTTCCAATGTTTGTCTGGAGATTACATTCAATAGCTGTTCTCTTAATCTGTTAGCAGTGAGTATGGTATTCATTTTTTTCAATTCCTTGCCTTCCTTGCTGAATGCATTGTAAAGCAAACTGAAAGGGCCGGGAAGCAATAAGCCACCGGTGCCATCGGGATTTGCATATTTGCTTCTATAATTAACATCTGGCATTTGAATCCTTTGGAGTATTTTTTCTTCAGGAACTCTCAGTTTTATAAATTCCTTTTTCAATTCAGCATAAGTGGCAGGGTAGGGCTTAATTTCAGCGGTTTTTAAAAGAATGGTATCGCCAATGAGCGTTACATCAAGTTTATAGGAATCAGCAGTGAGACGCTGTGGAACTTTCATACGGTAAGGTTTATAACCTACCATGGTTACCTGCAATGAATCGCCAGGTAC
>JAEYXG010000242.1 GCA_023428585.1 Bacteroidota bacterium | reverse complement strand
TCATTTAGAAGGTACCATGCTGCTGTGAAAATTATTGATAACTCAACCCTTCTCCTATAAAAATCCCTGCCTCTAAGCAAATCATTAACATCGGGGTAGCGAGTCACATATTCATTTACAGGTGTTGAACTATCATTACTCATCCTAAATCTATAAGCTGCAGTAAACTTCTTTACTTCGGTATTATTTATTGAGATGTTGTAAGCAAGCGCACCAAAGCCGGCATATATAACCGGAATTTTCCAATATTTCCGGTTATATCCCTGACCTAGACCCGGCAACGCAAGTGAATATATTGTTGCCTTATGGGCTGAATGTTTCACTGGTTGAGATACTTCAAGCTCCTGACTGTTAAGAGGAATAGTATCCTGTGCAGCGGTATATTTAGGTTGAAATGTTAGCAGAATTATAAACAACAGCGACAGCAGTACCGCAGGTTTGAAGATGTAATTGAGAACAATTTTGCGGTCCATTTTATAGCTCAGGAGCTATTAATTCCTGTAAAAGGCGCTCCATTTCTTTTTTTGATTGAAAACTTATAACGATGTTTCCTTTGCCCTTATTGTTTAGCTGTACACTGACTTTGGTCTTGTATCTATCAGCAATTGACTGACTGTAATCGGTTATTTCCCGTGGTAACTCCACTTTGATACGCTCTTTGTTTTGTGGTGCAGGTTTAAAGTAATTTCTTACCTTTTCTTCAACCTCGCGTACTGAAAGATCTTTTGCAATTATATCTTTAAGAATTAACAATTGCGCAGTCTCATCCTCCATGCTAATCAGTGCCCGAGCATGACCCATTGAAATCCTTCCATCTCTTATTGCAACTTGAATTTCAGCAGGCAGCTTTAATAATCTTATGTAGTTCGTTACAGTAGTTCTATTCTTTCCAACTCTTTGACTAAGTTCTTCCTGAGTTAATTCACATTCTTCAATCAACCTTTGATAGCTAATTGCGATTTCAAGAGCATTTAGGTTCTCACGTTGGATATTTTCAACAAGTGCCATTTCAAGTACTTGTTGATCATTGGCTATTCGAATATAACAAGGGATTTCAGTTAAGCCGGCCAAACCGGAGGCGCGTAAACGACGTTCTCCTGAAATGAGTTGATATCTATCATATCCCATTTTTCTAACCGTAAGGGGCTGTATGATCCCTTGTTCTCTTATCGAATCAGCAAGTTCAGCAAGAGCCTCCTGGTCAAAATCAACTCTAGGTTGAAAAGGATTTGTTTCAATTTGGTTTATAGGAATTGAGGCTACTGCTCCAGCAACAAAATTGCCAGAGATGTCCGTTGATGTGATATCAGTTTCCGGGCTCTCTAAAATTGCACTAAGTCCGCGTCCAAGAGCCTTCTTTTTAGAATTCATCTTCAATATTTATTTGTTTTTCGGATGATTTAATACGAGTAAGTTCATTTTTCTGGAGAATCTCGCGAGCAAGATTCAAATAATTCACAGCTCCACTTGAAGTAACATCATGCATTATGATCGTTTCTCCAAAACTGGGTGCTTCGCCAAGCTTGGTATTCCTATTGATAATAGTATCAAAAACCATATTCTGGAAATGAGCTTTAACCTCATCAACAACCTGATTGGATAAGCGTAACCTTGAATCATACATGGTTAGCAATATTCCTTCAATATCAAGTGAAGGATTCAATCGCGATTGTACTATTTTTATAGTATTCAATAATTTCCCCAATCCTTCTAAGGCGAAATATTCACATTGCACAGGAACCAAAACAGAATCAGAGGCAACTAAGGAATTAACGGTAATTAAGCCAAGAGAAGGGCTACAGTCAATAACAATGAAGTCATAATCTTGCTTTATCTTATTTACAACCCGCCGCATTAACTTCTCCCGGTTCGGCTGATTTATTATTTCAATCTCGGCACCAACTAAATCTATGTGAGCTGGAAGCAGGTCAAGATTAGGAGTAGCTGTGTTTAATATTATATTCTGAGGCTCAACTTCATCCATCAGGCATTCATAGATGCTTGTCTTAATGTTTTTGGGATCAAAACCAACTCCAGATGTACTGTTAGCCTGAGGATCGGCGTCTATTATAAGTGTCTTATACTCAAGTACTGCAAATGCAGGTCCCAGGTTGATTGCTGTAGTTGTTTTCCCAACTCCCCCTTTTTGATTCGCAATAGAGATTACTTTGCTCATTTATATATTACTAGCTTGAAATCAGTTGTTTAATTGGACAAACAAGTCTATGGTTTGAACCACAAAAATACAATTTATTTCAAGCTTTTAACGATACAACTATCCAAAGTTGTTAACAGGCAAATCTCAGTCATTTACTATTGATATTCTCTGTAATGCGGATACCCATTTGTTTTATCAGGTTTTTATTATTGCTTGCTTATAGAATGCTTTTTTGAATTATCCCAATTAATCTCCACATAATCAATACAATAAATAAAATAATTAACTCATTTTATTGAATAATTCATCGCAAAAATCGAAAATCACATAGTCCAATATTCAAATCAGCTATAATAATCCTTACTTTTGTGCCCTTGATTTATCGAAGTTCATTTACATAATATACCTATGCTAAGCAGAAGGCACTTGCGGATAAAGGTCATGCAGACACTTTATGCTCATTTTCAAACAGTTGATTCGACTGTAATGATGAGTGAAAAAAAACTTATTGCTAACATTGACAGTATTTACGATCTTTATATCTATCTACTCTCTGCATTACTTGAAACCAACGATGTTGCTCGGAATTTAATGACCGAAGCCCGTCAGAAATTTTTACCAACGCAGGCAGAAATTAATCCTAATACTCGGTTTGTTGACAATTTGTTTATCCAGCAGCTAGATTCCAATCGTGATCTACGCAAACACATAAACAGACTGAAAATAAATTGGTCAGATGATAAGGATTTGTTCAGGCGATTGTTTCTTAACTTTAGAGAAACAGATGCTTATGCTAACTATATGAACGCCTCGGAGTCTGGTTATAAAGAAGATAAAGAAATCATAGTAAATCTCCTTACTACCGGATTGCTTGCCAGCGATCCATTTGTTAGCCTTTTCGAAGAGAAGAATATATACTGGACAGATGATCTGGATACAGCAGTGATGATGGTGCTGAAAACTATCAAGAAATGGAATAAATCAACTGATGAATACCAACCCTTACCTCCTTTGCTCGTCTCACCGGATGAAGAAGGTGATGACCTGATACAGGATTTTGTTCTAAAGCTTTTTCGTAAAACGATTATAAATAGTGATGACTATGCCTCTATGATAACTAAATATGCAGACAATTGGGAGTTTGAGCGGATTGCAATCTTAGATGTCATTCTTTTTAAAATGTCTTTGGCTGAATTCTTTGAATTCCCTTCAATACCGGTTAAGGTTACTATAAATGAGTATATAGAAATAGCTAAGGAGTACAGTACCCCTAAAAGCAGCCAGTTCATCAACGGCCTTCTTGACAAAATAGCGGTTGATCTTAAGAGGGAAGGTAAAATTAAAAAAATGGGCAGAGGGCTTATTGAATAGATAATTATCCTAATGTTTTATGTGCAATTATAAGATCATAGAGTATAGTGCAGGGTATTTTGATCAGATTAATCAATTTTGGAATGAGAACGGTTTAGGTGGCAGCCATAGAGGGGATAATGAGAAGATAATCAATGATACTCTAGAAGCTGGTGGTCATTTAGTATTAATGATTGATGAAATGGATACTGTTATAGGAACCTCTTGGCTTACCAATGATAAGAGAAGAACCTATATTCATCATTTTGGAATTAAAGAAAGTTGTCGTCATCATGGTCTTGCTGGAGAGTTGCTTGAATATTGTCTGAAACTTGCCAATGCTGATGGTTATCAGATTAAGCTTGAAGTACATCAGGACAATGAACCTGCCATTCATCTCTATAAAAAGTATGGCTTTAAACCATTGGGTGATTATACAGTGCTAATTAAACGTGATATATAGTCTTTAAAGTCACATCGATTTTATTATCTTTGTATTTTCAAATAATGGTTAACACAAATCCATTCTCATAAACAATGAAACACCTGCTTAAATTTTTATTTGTATTATTTATCTCATTCCCAATTTTTATATCGTCCTGTAAACAATCAAATGATAATCAGAATTTATTGCCATCTGATATAGTAAAAAATCCTAACACAGCTACAGGAGATGTTGATACTGATTTACCTATTATAACATTTGAGAGTGATTTTTACGATTTTGGAAAAATCATTATGGGTGAAAAGGTTTCTTATAATTTTAAATTTACGAATACCGGTAAAACCGATTTGATTATTTCTAGGGTTACCTCATCATGTGGTTGTACCATAGGAAATTTTCCCAAACAGCCCATAAAGCCAGGTGAATCAAATAAGATTGAAGTAAAATTTGATAGCGAAAACCGTCGTGGATTTCAAAATAAAACTGTAAATGTTCTGAGTAATGCACAGCCTAGCAC
>JAEYXG010000239.1 GCA_023428585.1 Bacteroidota bacterium | reverse complement strand
GTTCTACCCTGCAATGCCTGATCAACACGAAGTATAGGCATTTTATCAATATCTTCAGATTTAACACTTGCAATGGCACCTGTTACCACTTTTTTCTTCTGAGTACCATATCCGATTACAACAATTTCACTTAGATCGGTTACTTCAGTTGCAAGGTTAATGTCAATGATCGTTCTATTGTTTATGGTTATCTCCTGTTTATGATAACCAATAAAAGACACAACCAATGATGCATTGGCTGATGAGACTGTTAGTGAGTACTTCCCGTCAATATCAGTAGTAGTGCCATTTTGGGTGTTTTTCTCTACGATGGTTACTCCTGGTATGCCCAGTCGCGAATCAGCATCGTAAACTATACCGGTAATTTTATGGGTTTGAGCAAATAAAAAATTTGCATTAACAACCATAACCAGCAAAAGAAGTAGTTTGCGTAAGTTGTTGTCCATTTGTTGATTTTTAAGTCGTGTGTGTGATTTTGTTGGATAAAACTCTTAATAAATAATGTTGGTAAAAGAACTTATTGAAAAACGCGTATATAATCAACTTTTAATTGCTGTGGAAAAGTAGTTGAAGAATTGGGATACCCCGGCCAATTGCCTCCGACAGCGAGATTAAAGATAACGAAAAAAGGATCATGAAACTCAGTCATATGCGCCGGGGTTGTGTTGATTACATAAAATTGTTTATCATTCATCAACCATCTAATGGATGTTTGATCCCAGATAACAGAGAAAACATGGTATTCATCACCATAAGTTCCGGTAAGTAGTGTACTTGAACCTCCTGCCTGTACATGGCCATTATCATCCCAATGAACAGTTCCATGAACTGTATTTTCCCTACCGTTTCCCCCAATCATTTCCATAATATCCAATTCACCGCAGGCAGGCCATCCAACTGATTGGAAATTATTGCCCAGCATCCAAAGTGCCGGCCAGATTCCCTGACCTTCAGGTAGGAGAGCCCTAATGTCGATTCTGCCATACTTGAATGATTTCTTGTTTCTGGTAACCATCCTTGCCGAAGTATAGTTACTGCCCATGTATGTTTCTTTTCTGGCTTCAATAATAAGTGTTCCACCATCAACGGATGCGTTTTCTTTTCTATAATATTGGAGTTCATTATTGCCCCAACCACCGGCACCGGTTTCGAAAGTCCAGAAATCAGTATTCACTGCCGTACCATCGAATTCATCATTCCATACCATTTCAAGGCCATCATAGCTTGTAGGAGAAAAATAGCCATCTTCAATAGAAACCGGATCTTCCTCACCAATTGTAACAGTGCGTTGTTCTTTAGCATAACGCCCGGAGGTAGCATAAGCTCTTACGGCAATTAAATGATCACCGGGTTCAGTAAAAAAATACTCAAATTCACCCGAAGTATTGGAGTCTTCGGGTGTTTCATCAGAGTCAATATAAAGACGGTATTCAATTGTATTATCAGCGTGGGCAGTGATAGTAACTTTACCAATTACATCATTTGATACATTGACTTCGAGCGTCAGGTTGGTTGGATTAAGGACATCATCATCTTCAGTTTTATTGTCTTTGCATGCGCTGACTAATAAAGCGAGAAGAGTAAAAGTGCATATGATTTTTTGTATTGCCATTTATTTAGTTTATGAATGTTATAAATGATTGCACACCTATAAAACAAAGCTAATAATCATTAAAATTGTAAAGCAGGAAATCGAAAGTAAAGAGGAAACAAAGTACAAATATAATTAATAATTACTCAAAAAATTGACTAAATCGACAGATCATGCAGAAGTTGTTGAATTTACCATAAGTAGCAATAAAATTGAATCTTTAATTCCCTCGAAGTGCAAAATAGTAGTAAATTTGAAGATTATACCCTTAATTGATGCACTTGGATTTTAAGAGTTTTTTATGCTTATTTATTATAACTGCGTCGATAAATGTATGGGGGCAGCATCCGGTATTAAGGAATTATACTGTAGATGATGGGCTTCCCAGCTCAGAGATCTATCATGTATTTCAAGATTCCAAAGGATATATATGGATGGCTACCAATTTTGGAGTAAGTCGCTTTAATGGAGTGAATTTCCAGAATTATGACACACAAGATGGATTACCGGAAAACACCATATTTGAGATTTATGAGGATGAGATTGGAAGAATATGGTTTATTGGTTTCCCTTTCCAACTTTCATATTTCCAAAACGATAGTCTACATCCATATAAGTATAACAATCTTCTAAAGAAAATTGCAGGGCACGGCTCAATACCCTCTAAAAATACATTTCAAGTTGAATCAGATGGAAGTATTATTTTTAGTTTTTTATATAATGGGGTGATCAACAGAATAACAAAAGATGGGCTTATTGAAGCATTAAATAGTGAAAATGATAATCTTTCATCAATTAATATTTCTAAGTTAGGAAACCGGTTATACGCGGTAAAGAATTTTGAGCATAGATCAGATAGTGTGCGGATAAGATGGACAAATTCGAAAGGCAGTTACTTAATTCCTATTGATCACTTTCGCAATGAAGATTCCTACGGAAATATTTATATGCAAATGTCAGATGAAGGTGATCTGTTATTCTCCATTAATAATTCACTAACAATTGTGAATAAGGAGGGTAAATTCGAAACATTTGATCTAAAAAGCAGAATATTATGGATGAGTATTGAAACTGATGGTACAGTATGGATAGGGAAGGAGTTGTCGGGAATTGAGGTGTATTCAATAAAAAACATCTCTAAAGGTCCAAATGCTCAGTATTTGAAAGGTGAGTCAATTTCTTCAGTTGAAGTTGATAATGAAGGAGGTATTTGGTTCACTTCACTTAGCTCAGGATTGTATTATCTTCCTTCAAGTGCTTTCATTTCTTATACAGAGGAAGATGGATTAAGTGGACGTAGCATTCAAGCTATAGAATTATACCAGGACAAAATTTTTGTGGGTTCTGATAGCTATGCACTTGATGTTATTGAAAAGAATAAGATAAGCAGTATCAGTGAATTTGGTAAATTAAATAAGACTATTAATGTTATAAACACATTCAAAAATAATACATTATGGATAGGTGCAAAGACAATTTTGTATTCATATAAAATCAACCAATTCCAAAAAATTAATAATAATCACAATGCTTTACTTGACAACAGTAATACAAGTAGTTTAATATTCAGTATCAAGGATA
This sequence comes from Bacteroidota bacterium, assembly GCA_023428585.1. Classification (GTDB taxonomy): domain Bacteria; phylum Bacteroidota; class Bacteroidia; order Bacteroidales; family Lentimicrobiaceae; genus Lentimicrobium. The sequence goes on along the minus strand of JAEYXG010000239.1, from coordinate 1,025 downwards.
TCTATCCGCTTAGTTCTGATGAAGTGATGCTCGCACAGATGCAGAGTTTATCAATTGTCAGGAACGGAAAGGTTGTTTATGATTCTTATCTTGATGATAACGTTATTTTACGAATTGAAGCAATTGAAAGAGAAACCGATAGTACTTTTCTCTTAGGTACTTTTAATGGGTTGTGGAGATTCAATGGCAGGGAATATCAATATCTTGGAAAAGATTCTGAACTTCTGAGGAAACGCACTACCGATGTCCTTGCTATTCATAATGGCAATGGATTTGTAATAGGTACTAAAGGGTTTGGGTTAATAGTTAAATATAAAGGTTCAATTATTCAGTTGACCGAAGCTGATGGGCTATCATCCAACTCCATTACATCCCTCCTGTTAACCGGGAATGATATTTGGATTGCCACCAATAATGGTCTTAATGTGTTTAATATCAATGAACTTGAATATGGGAAACCAAGAATTAAAATTTTCAGAATAGAACATGGCCTGGTTTCAAATGAAATTAATCAAATAAAAGGTGACAGTAAATTTATTTATATTGCTACCAATAATGGATTGACCATTTTTGATAGGGCAAAATACAAGCCGCTAATCTCCCCACCCCCTGTTTTTATTAATGGTGTCTCTATAATGAGACGTGACACAGTGCTTGTGAATGATTATTATTTGAGCTATAATCAAAATTTCATCACTATAAATTATACGGGGATTACATACCGGGATGCCTCGAATATGGTTTATAAGTATAGGTTGATAGGTTTGAGCGACAAATGGATCTATACGAAGGATCGCCAGATTATATATGCGTTCTTGCCTCCAGGAGACTATAGATTTGAAGTTTATGCAATTAATTCTGAAGGGGTTGAAAGTTCACATGCCGCCGCAATCAATATAATTATTAATCTTCCTTTCTGGGAGACATGGTGGTTTATTTCAATTATGCTGGTTTTTATTGCTCTAATGATATTAGTGTTCCTTGCTTATCGTACTAAGCAACTCAAGAAGAGACATATTATCCAG
>JAEYXG010000151.1 GCA_023428585.1 Bacteroidota bacterium | reverse complement strand
GAATGGGGTCAAGCATCACAATTTTCTTTACAGCGTAGGTAGTCAACCGTTTTCCTTTGGCTTTATGGCTTTTCACTTCAATGAATGCGGATGCTTCAAGGGGTTCATCATCAATGACACGGTTGTTGGTTTTTTCATCAAACACAATGTTGAATACCGGCAGCCAGTCGCTTGAAACCTGAATAAGCTTTGAAGCGGAATCATCATTCAGAAAATCGGTTTTCTTGTCAGATGGTTCAACCAAAAACCGTTTCAGGTAGTAATGCTGCTTTTGTCCGTTGAAATAGATGGCGGTGATGGGTTTCTGCGGATTGAACTTTTCAATTATCAGCAGATCTTCATCAAAGTGGGTGTTCAGGTCATAATTGTAGAGGCGGTAATCGCCTGATTGCATGATGGCAAGTATTTTATCATCACCTGCGAATGCGCCCAATAAACGGCCCCTGCCTTCGGTATTCAGCCTTTTGATGGAGTCATCAAACCATATATCCCTGGCACCAAGGGTTGAAAGGCCCGCTTCGGCCAGTGTAATCTTCTTGACCGGATATTTTGTAAGCTTGTTGCCTTGTGAGTTTCGTCCCTTTATGGCCAGATCACTGAAATTATAATCAAAGGTTGTCTTCTTGAGTCGGGGCATTGGTTTCAGGAATACCCTTATAATTTCAGCTTCACCATTCGGATTGGCACTGAAATACAGGATTTTCGAACCGGGTTTGCCCTTCGTGAGGTTGTAATCCTTATCCCTGGTAACGCCCATTACAGCGAATCGTTTGGAGTGGGCACTACCTGCCTTTCCATCCTGATAAACCATATTGTAGATGGTTCGTTCATCGTTTTTGCGGAACACGTCAATATGAACCACGTTCTCACCAACGAATAACTTCTCGGCAACCTTGGTTACGATGAATGTCCCGTCTTCGCGGAACACTATGATATCGTCAATATCCGAGCAATCGCATACATATTCGTCCTTCTTCAATGAAGTACCTGCAAATCCTTCCTTTCGGTTGACATATAGTTTCTGATTTGCTGCAGCAACCATTACAGCCTCTATATTGTCGAAACTACGCAACTCGGTTTTACGTTCTCTTCCCTTGCCGTATTTACGTTTGATATTGCGGAAATACTCAATGGTATACTCGATAAGATTGTCGAGGTAGTGTTCCACCTGGGCTTTCTCGTCAGTAAGGTTCCGCATGTGCTCTTCGGCCTTGAAGGAGTTATAGACAGAGATGCGCTTGATCTTTATTTCAGTAAGCCGCAATATATCATCAGTGGTTATTGCCCTGTAAAATTGGGGTTTGTAAGGTTCCAGACTCTTGTCAATAGTAGCCAGTGCGTTTTCCCAGCTGGTACTCTGTTCTATTTGATGGTATATTCTGTTTTCAATGAATATCTGTTCAAGTGAGGCGTATAGCAGGCTTTCCATCAGTTCCAGCCTACGTATGGAAAGTTCCATTTTAAGGAGGTTGATGGTGTTGTTTGTTGATTCCCTGAGTATATCCTTTACGCTGCTGAATTTGGGCTTTCCATCCTGTATAACGCAGTTGTTTGGCGAGATGGAAACCTCACACAATGTAAAGGCATACAGGGCATCAATGGTTGTATCAGGGGATACCCCGGGAGCAAGGTGTATGAGGATTTCAACCGTACCTGCCGTATTATCGTCAATTTTGCGGAGCTTGATCTTTCCCTTGTCATTGGCAGTCACAATGGAATCTATAAGGCTGCTGGTAGTGGTGCCGAAAGGTGTTTCCGTAATGACGAGCGTTTTCTTGTCAAGCTGACTTATTTTGGCTCTCAGTCTTACCTTTCCTCCACGTAATCCCTCATTGTACTTGGAACAGTCGGCTAGTCCTCCTGTCGGGAAATCCGGATAAAGTTCAAACTCCTTATCCTGCAATATCTTTATGGAGGCATCGATCAATTCATTGAAGTTGTGGGGCAGTATCCTTGATGCCAGTCCAACGGCAATTCCTTCAACACCCTGGGCCAGTAGGAGGGGGAATTTAACGGGCAATGTAACGGGTTCCTTGTTTCGGCCATCGTATGATAATTTCCATCGCGTGGTTTTGGGATTGAACACCACTTCCTTGGCAAACTTGCTGAGGCGGGCTTCAATATAACGGGGCGCAGCGGCGCTGTCACCCGTAAGTATATTACCCCAGTTTCCCTGCGTGTCAATCAGCAGGTCTTTCTGTCCCAACTGTACCAGAGCATCGCCAATGGAGGCATCCCCATGGGGGTGATATTTCATGGTATGGCCAATGATGTTGGCAACCTTGTTGAAGCGGCCGTCATCCAGTTCATCCATGGCATGGAGTATGCGGCGCTGAACGGGTTTAAACCCATCAATTACTTCGGGTACTGCCCTTTCAAGGATTACGTATGAAGCGTAATCAAGAAACCAGTTTTCATACATGCCCGACAGCTGTATGGTTTTATGCAGTTCACTGCCATCTGTTGCCTGTACTTCGGGCAATTCTTCGGGTTGATTGTTATCCGTATTGTTTATTTCCTGATCGTCTGTCATTTTTTCCTTCCCTACGTTCTGTATTTCAACGCTGCTTTTACTTGTATATTCTTAATCGTGATAAATATTTCCGGTACTATATCGTAACGTTTTTTCTTTTAAGATAAGCCAGTAATATGGTTTCAATCATGAGTGACAGAAGTGCTGCAAAAATAAACCACTTCCATAATTTACCCTCGCCTCCGTTTTCATTTATGACCTTATCCAGAGGTTTCGCGCTATGCTCAATGATACGGTAACCCGTATTTTCATTCAGCAGTTCAAGGTCCTCATAAGTGGCTGTAAGGAGATTTGATTCATTACGGTTGTAGTTGAAGGCCAGGAGGTCGATCTCCTCTTTATCGGAGAGCACCCTGTAAAATCCGGCTTGAGGCAGTTGTCCATTGATGAATATATTGCTCTTGCCGTTGATTTGCCTGAATTCAGGAATGAATTCATACCCGCCGGTGCTTTCTGCCAGGGCAATGATATTATCACCCTTTACCCGGTTGCCTGTTATGGTTATGGGCCCTTGCAGGTCAGTCAGATACATCAATGGCTTCATGATTTCACTATTGAAGGCGATATTCAGCATGGTGGGGACAAAAAAGGCATTTCGTACAAAGTTTCCTGCCTCATCATCCAGCGGTGAAGTGAAGAGATAGATCTTTTCTTTACCCTTGGCACTGTAGGTGAGCAGAGGTTGTCCGGTTGCAAGTTCCAAGAGTGTTTCACCGGTACCTCTTGAAACGGAATTCAATGTCAGATACTTGTTTATCAAGGGCATTTCAATGTTCTCTTCCTTGAGGGTGCCCTGTTCAAATACATCCTTGTACAGGTAGTGGGCGTTATTGACCACTGCCAGTTTGACGGGTGATGCATTGACGCCATTGAACAGGTCTGTTCCAAGCCGTGAGAGCAAGCGGTTATGCTCTTCAACCGGCGTTTCAATGGAGGGCACTATAAGAATGCTCCCTCCGTTTTCGGCAAATTTCAATATTTCCTGCTGCAAGCCTGTGCTGTATGAGCGGAGGCTATTGAGAATGATGAGTTTATAGCCGGAGAGCGCTGAAATGTCAATTTGCCGAACCGGTGTGTTGGTGAGCTTTATGATCGAGTCAACGGCGAAAACGGAGTTTATATACGGATTGGGCGCTGATTCATTGATGCAGAGAACGGGTATTTGAGGAGAGATCCTGAAGGTGAAGTAATAAACATCATCGTATGTAACCGGGTAATCGTTTATTTCAATTATTCCCTTGTGGGAACCCGGGTTATGGTTGCTGAAGGTAAAGCTAATTTCCTGCGAGGAACCTGCATCTATATCAATGCTGGCTGCCGAGCGTTGAATGTCATCGATCAGTAAACGTACCGGTATCTTTTCCAACCTGATATCAGAAACATTGGCAATCCTGACATTAAGGGTTACCTGTTCATTTAACCGTAGCACGGGATTGCCGAACCAGCAGGTGTCAATATACAGGTTGCTCACGGAAGCCGACTTGAGGGGAATAAGGTACCCCGATTGAAAACCACTGTCGGGCAGTGTCTTAAAGAGGGTGCTTTTCTGGAAATCACTGATATAATGTACCGTGAAACTCCCGCGTTCATTTGAAGTGTTCAACTCATGCTGACGGGAAGAGATCTCACCCAGTGACCTTACTGCCGGTGATACCTTCAATTCATCAAGCATTGTAAGGAACTCATCGCGGCTCACCAATCGCTGGTGTTTGCCCTCAAAGTCATTGGAAAGAAGCTGGTATTTGTCGTCCTGGGCGTATGCATTGACTATTTCAGTAGCCTTAGCCTTGGCCTCATCAAACAGGGTGCCGCGTGAACCTTCAGCCTCCATGCTGTAGGAGTTGTCGACGAAAACGCTCACTATGCCTGCATATTTTGAAACGTTCATGTTTTTGTTTGCCAGGAAAGGCTGGGCAAAAGCGAGGGCCAAAAAGACGAAGGCAAGGATTCTGAACAGTAGCACCAGCCGATGCAGCAGGTTTGACTGTTTGCGTGTTTGCTGCTTTATTTCCTTAAGGAACCTGACATTGCTGAAGTATATTTTCCTGTATCGCCTGAAATTGAACAGATGAACGGCAATGGGAATACCCACTGCCAACAGCCCAAACAACAACCAAGGATTCAGAAAATGCATGACGCTTTATTTGAAGGGCAAATTTAGTTATTTAGGATTAACAATTCATGATGAATTAATTAAAAAGCCCCGGGCTATTGCCGGGGCTTTAGGGTTATCCAACCTATTATATTGGCTCTTTAATATTATATCACACCCTGATCAAGCATGGAGTTGGCCACCTTAAGGAAACCGGCAACATTGGCGCCCTTAACGTAATTGATGTAACCATCTTTTTGTGTACCATACTGTACGCACTGTGAATGGATGTCCTTCATGATCTGATGGAGGCGTTGGTCAACTTCCTCAGGACTCCAGCTCAGGTGCATTGCATTCTGGGTCATTTCAAGGCCTGAGGTAGCAACACCACCGGCATTGACGGCTTTACCCGGAGCAAAGATAACCTTTGCATTCTGGAAAGCAGTGATAGCTTCAGGAGTACAAGGCATGTTGGCACATTCAGCAACGTAAGTAACCTTATTGTTGATGAGGTTTTCAGCATCCTGCAGGTTTAGTTCATTTTGAGTTGCAGCAGGGAATGCCACATCACATTTAACTTCCCAAGGACGTTTGCCGGCTACGAAAGTTGATTTCGGGAATTTCTGAGCATAAGGAGCAACGATATCCTGATTTGATGCTCTCAGTTCGAGCATAAAATCAATCTTTTCACCTGAAATACCATCCGGATCATAAATATAACCATCAGGGCCTGAAATGGTAACAACCTTACCACCCAACTGGGTGGCTTTAGTAGCTGCACCCCATGCAACATTGCCGAAACCTGATATAGCAACTATCTTACCGTTGAAATCAGTACCTTTGGTTTTGAGCATTTCCTGTGCGAAATATACGGCACCAAAACCTGTAGCCTCAGGGCGTAATATACTGCCACCCCAGTTACGGCCTTTACCTGTAAGAACACCTGTATGTTCCTGAGCTAATTTTTTGTACATTCCATAGAGGAAACCAATTTCACGTCCACCAACTCCTATATCACCGGCAGGAACATCCTGATCGGGACCTATAAGCCTCCATAATTCGAGCATGAACGACTGGCAGAAGCGCATAACTTCACCATTTGATTTTCCTTTGGGATTGAAATCACTACCACCTTTACCACCGCCCATAGGAAGTGTGGTGAGGCTGTTTTTGAATATCTGTTCGAAACCGAGGAATTTCAGAATGCTTAATTTTACACTCGGGTGAAAACGTAATCCTCCTTTGTATGGGCCAATGGCGCCATTGAACTGAACTCTGTATCCAAGATTTACATTTACTTTGCCATTGTCATCTACCCATGGAATTTTGAAGGTCAGAATGCGATCTGGCTCAACAATACGTTCAACGATACCGGCAGCTTCAAACTGAGGATTCTCGTTATAAATTTCTTCGATGGATTCAAGAACTTCCCGAACCGCTTGCAAGTACTCTACTTCGCCCGGATGTTTCTTCTCCAGGTCGTTCATGATTTTTTCCAGCTTCATCTTGTGGATGTTTTAGGATGATTAATTATGTGATTTTTTAAACACTGTTAATTTAATAACAGTGCAAAGTTATGCCATAAAAAATGATATTTCCAAATGAAACGACGACTTAATTTGTTAATAAAAACCAACTAATCACGAACATGTTACCAGCCTTGACTTACACGATTATTTGTATTCCGTAAACGATTGCGGAAATAGAACTTTTGCTGTGTAAACGGTTCAATATGGTTCAAGGTGATTTCATTCCATCAGCCATTTTCAAATATTCAGTAACCAGTTTAAGTTCTTCCTTAAAAGAAATATTTGCTTTATTCCATTCATCCAATGCTGTTCTTGCCTGTTGTGGAATGGCTGATGTGTTGTTATTGCACAGATAAATGTACAAAGCAACATTCTTCAGATAATCAAGAGCCTCTGTTCTATCAGCATTCTCCTGTGAAACCGTAAGTCTTTTCTTCAACTCATCAATCAATTCATCTTTCGATAGAGTATTTGGATGCACTTTCATAGTCCTAAGTGTGGTTACAAACCGTGGAATTGCCATCGGTCTGAAGGACGGTGAAGAATAAGGTGAAGGCAGAGTGAAGACAATCAACCCGTTTGCAAATTGAGTTTCAATCGGCAACTGTACCGAATTATCCTGAGGCATTGCTTTTAGTCCTGTCACGACAAGAATAAATATTAAAAAGATTTTTCTTCCAGAAAAACGTTGCTGCACTATAAGCAAAAAGCCCGACTATATTGGGCTTTGCTGTTTTACTGCAACAAGGACAGTTTCTCCTTCAAGATTTTGTTCCTCAACAACTACATAAGTTCCTGGTGGAAATTCCCATGTTTCATCTTCAGGGTCATAATTTTCAAAACCTCCTACTTTATAAATACTATTTTCGATTTCGCAAGCTGGCACGGGCCTGTATACTTTGGTGCCTTCATCTAATAACTGGACAAAAATAATTTTTTCCATAATATTAATATTTAAATCCTTCACCTCCAACATGTAAAAGTTCTTTAGTCACATTATCAATGACTACTGATTTCCCTGTTGCAGGATGAACATATCTTGTTGCTCCATTTGCTTTGTTAACCATATTAACAGCGTTAAAACTTTCTCCATTCTTAACAGCTTCTGTTACCTGTTCTGCTGTCCAACCACGCTTTGTAAATTGACTTGTCCATTTAGATTCTGATTTAAAAGCACCATAAATCCATCTACTCCCTTCCTTAACGGTATATGAAACCAAAGCCTTACCTATCAGGGCTATTCCAATTAATTCCTCAACATTTACAGGGGAAAGATCAACTCTCCCGGATGCCGGATGTTTAACTAATTCACCTGTATTTGGATCTATATGGTAGTTGCCACTCTCAAGTTTAGCGTAATATTCATCAACCATCCCATTAGCAATCTCACTACCCGTTTCAATATATCCATTACGACGGAATGATTGTGATCTTCCAGTAACCGTAATATCAATGGTATTACCTTCTTGGGAACTTTCTACAGTTTGATAATCAACGTGAATAGTTTTTTTCGAAATATCTTTTACTTGGCCTCTGGTTGCTTCTGCGTAATTTCTAGCAGCTTGCCTTTGTTCTGAAGTAGAGCCAAACAATCTAAACAAATAACGTCCATCAGGATCAATAATATTGATTGGATTGTTGGCTGCATAGGCATACGGACTCATACTTACATATTTATCAGCAAGTGGATCAATTGTATGCCACCTCCCAATCACCGGGTCATAAAACCTCGCCCCATAATCCAACCAATTCAATCCCAACTCATCCTGGAACATCTTGCCGTTGTATAGGTATTCATTATGTTGTAGGATGGAGGTGCTGTTTGCCGATAATGAACTTATGTTCATGCCAAACGGATAATAGGCATTAACCTGCCGTATGCCATCCTTCAACCCATCATTGGCATAGGCCACCCGTATGTTTCCAAGGTGATCCTTAAGGTATGTTTCCACAAAGCAGGAGGAGTCGGGTTTGTACACTATGCGTCCTTCATCAAAATTGTGATATGACGGGTAATCATTCTCATATACGAAATTACCGATAAAATCAATTGTTTCGGGCAGATTTAGTTCATTGTATCATCAGGAAATAGCCATGTTGTTCCAGTAATTATTACCCGGTCTTTGTCAAAATTAATCCATGCAGTGGCACAGTTGAAGATGACAAAGATAAAGCTTGAATCGGGGTGTTCGAATAAATCTGCGCATTCCTTTAAAGGCTGATCTTTATAATAATATCTGGTAGCCTTTCTCACATTAATAGCTTTTTTGTTTTCAATAATTAGAGGCTGCTATCAAAGAGATAAGTAGCCTTTGGTCGAAGGTTTACATTTTTGGGGTTAATATAAAAGTTTACTGAATCATAAAAATCTATTAACAAGAGTCGTTGACTAAAAAAATATAGCATGATTAAATTAGAATTTCCGTCGTCAAATGGAATACAAATGGCAAAATCTTCATGAAATCCAGAATCAATTGGCTGCTTAAGTGAAGTTAGCATTTCTAATGGATAGCTATATCTAGCAGCATAAGATTTTGGGAAAAATTGCTCAATTTCTTTCAATTGAGTATTGCAATTTAGCTTTATATCCTTGTATTTTAAGTAATATTCCTCTTCAAAAAACATAAAAGAAGCAAGATACATCAACTTATTGCTATAGATGTATGTGACAAAGGGCGAATTAAAACTATAATACTTTACACTTATCTTTGTTTGCCTATCTGGACTTAACAGTTTCGCTTTTCTTTTATAAAAGGAAGACCCAAAATGATTAAGTATTGTGTTTCTTTTAGCAAGAATTGGAATTGTGTTACTATTCAGTTTATAGAATAATAAGGTATCAATATTATAAATTGATTGTGCAGATAGTTTCAGACAATTAACACCTAATATAAAAAAAAACAGAAAGCTTGTATACCAGACCTGAGAAGGGCTCCTTCTAATAGTAGTAGTTTTCATAATCACTAACGTAAATATCTAAAAGGTTTATTAAGATTCTTTGCTGACCGAAGCTACCAGTTGGGTCCCTGTATTCTTGTCTTGAAGTTGGGGGCTCAGAATTAAATATCTGCTTTAGTGGTTGCCCATAAGATTTTGTTTTTGTATTCCAGTTTGTACTAATAGTTAGCGAATTGATAGGAATACGTTTATCTCCGAGTGAGATTGTGACATTTTTTGCAATAAAACCATTCTCTTTATTGTACATATTATTATTAAAATCCTTGAGGTCAAAATATTCTTTACCTTGCATCTGAGAGTACTTGATAGAAAACATAACTTGATCCACCTTCCTTTGATCACTGGCTTGCGCAGATTTCCAATCCAACTTTAAAACATTGCTTTTTGTAACTTTTTCGACAGTTGTGCCAGAGATAATTGATTTTTCTTTTATCTCACCATCCTGAGGGAGTTTTGCATCCGTTAATATCATAGTTGCTTGACCCTCTGTTAATCCATATTGACTGATTAATGTTTGTTTGCTATCACCCTTTTCCGCTCTATAGCTTGTATTGCCATTTTTTTTAACTTCTGGTATCCAATCCAAACTACCATCAGGATCAATTCTTAAGACTGGATTATTCTGGCAATAATTGTAAGAACTAACCCATCTTCGTTCACTTGCCAACGGATCCACACTCCACCACCTCCCCACAACCCCATCATAAAACCTTGCCCCATAATCCAACCAATTCAATCCCAGCTCATCCTGGAACATTTTACCGTTAT
>JAEYXG010000110.1 GCA_023428585.1 Bacteroidota bacterium | reverse complement strand
TCCATAAGGTTTTAAGGGCTCTATATTATCAAGAGCCACTTTTATCATTCCCACTAATGGAAGAGCAATTATCATTCCTACCATACCCCAAACCAATGCACTCACAGTAAGTGCCAGGATTGATGCAAATGGGTTGATACTTACGCTACTGCCTATTACATTAGGTGTAATGAAATTATTATCAAGAAATTGCACCACTATGCAAACGGCTGCAACTCCCAATGCCACACTTATTTGATCATTTGTTATCAAAGCCATCGTAATGGGCAATATACTTCCTACCAATACTCCCACATAGGGTATGATATTCAAAAACGCCAACAATACACCAAACAAAATTGCATGCTCAAGTCCAAACAACAGGAAACCAGTTGAGTTTAATACCGATAGAATAAAGATATCCATCAACAATCCTTTCAGATACTTTTGTGAGACTCTGGAAATTTCCTTTACAATGGATAGTGTATCATCAGCTCTATCTTCTTTAAAAACAAGCTGTATAAAGTGTACGAACTTTGGTTTGTAATAGGTTATAAAGAATATAAATATAGGCAGCAATGCAAGCGTTGCTATAAAAGATCCGGTGGCTGTGAAAACACCCAATGCATAACTTCCGGCAGATGCTCCTAGTGATGTTATTCGTTCATTAACCCATATTTTCTGCTCATATTTCGAGAAGTCGAACTTTTCATTGATGAATTGATACAAGGCATCTAATCTACCTGACATTTGCTTGCTCAATTCAGGCCAGTCATTGACAAATAATAAAATTTGCGAATAGAAAAAGTACATTAGCCCGGCTAATATTGCAATTGCAACAACAATACTCAGTATAATAGCAATAACCCGGGGTACTCTCCATTTTTCCAATCTCTGTGAAATTGGCAATAATAAAAAAGAAAACAACATAGCCACTACCAATGGCAGAAGAACAGGCTTACCAACGATTAAAAACCCAATTACCAATCCGGTCAAGGCCAGTTTAAAGGTCAAATCTCGTATTATATTACTCTCCTGCTGCATATCCCATTTTTTATCTTTAGCATTATAAGTATGGTGAACTGACAATCACAAACTTTAAGCCGTAAAGTTAATACCAGTTATGTCTATTTCCGTTAATCAGTGAAAAAATAGTCCCCTTATATCTGCTGCCTTACCCTACGCTGCCTATATCCCCACCAAAAGAAAAATGCTCCAATTATCCCAAATGTCCCATGCATCCAGTTAAACTGGCGAAGGAAAATCACCTGAAAGAATATCCAACCAAATAATATCACACCCTGAAGCATAATAAGGTAATCAGCCTTTCCCCATCTCCTTATAGCGAGTATTGCCGTAACAATGCATAATATACCAATAGAAGAAAACAAAGTTATGCCAGGTATTAGAAAACTTTTAAAAGGTGAATGTTTCAAAACACTCTCCACCGTCATTCCAAGGTCCTTGCCCGAAGGTTCAACTATCATGGAAAATCCGGCGGCAAGGGCATTTAAACCGGTTACAATAAGCAGAATAATTCCAACCAGATTCAATGTTTTGGATGATTTCATAGTTTATTAAATTGGTTTATCGTGGTATTAGGTTCATATTGGTATGATCTATTCCGGAAATTCTCCATATCAATATTGGTCTTCGTGCAATTCAAGTTTCATACAAAGCAAATTCAGAGTTCGCTATAAAGAGGTATTTCCTTTAGAAATTTGGTTTCACCGGTATTATAGTTTATCTTGATACAATGGTGTTCCATGCCATTGGTTATTAACAAGTATTCAACCTGTAAAGTTATGTTATACCGGGCTGCCTGGTAGAATACTTCTTCATCCACCGGTATATGAGGTGCTTTGCACTCAACTATCATCAGTGGCTTACCGTCAGTGGCGAAAACCAACAAATCAAACCGCTTGGGTAAATTGTTAACCAGCAGACCCCGTTCAGATGCCATCATTGTTAAAGGGATTTCCCTATCAGTAGCTAGATAGCTAATTAGATTCTGCCTAACCCATTCTTCATCAGTAAGTAAAACAAACTTCTTTCGCAGGGGATCAAATATCTCCTTACGATCATTATACTCACGTACTCGAAGATCAGACGGAGGAAAATTAAGCTTTATCATTTATTATTACTTAGCTTACTTAACTGGGTATAATGGTGCAATAAAGCTACGACATTTTGCTAAAATGACTACATTTGCCTTAAATAAACTTGATTGTATTCCATATCTTTTATGAAGACAAAACAGGAAATTACCGAGAATTGGTTGCCACGTTACACCGGTACCGCATTGAATGAATTTGGAGAGTATATACTCCTAACAAATTTCATGCATTATGTAGATCTTTTTGCCAGCTGGCATAATGTTGAAATCAAAGGACAAACACGCTCAATGCCAAGTGCCACCGCTGGAGATATAACCATTATAAACTTTGGCATGGGGAGTGCCAATGCTGCAACTATTATGGATTTGTTGACCAGTATCAAACCAAAAGCAGTTCTTTTCCTGGGGAAATGCGGTGGATTAAAACGTAAAGCCGAACTGGGCGACCTTATCCTTCCTATTGCTGCAATCAGAGGTGAAGGTACTTCAAATGATTATTTCCCTTCTGAAGTCCCGGCCCTTCCCGCATTTAGCCTGCAAAAGGCTACTTCAACAACTATACGTGACTATGGACGTGATTATTGGACCGGCACCGTATATACTACCAACCGCCGTGTGTGGGAACACGATGATGTTTTCAAGGAGTACTTAAGAACAATAAGAGCCATGGCAATTGATATGGAAACTGCCACAATCTTTTCTGTGGGATTCCATAATGAAATACCTACAGGTGCCCTCTTGTTGGTTTCTGATCAACCTATGATTTCAACCGGCGTTAAAACTGAAGTCATTGACAATATGGTAACTGCACAATTTGTTGAAACACATTTACATATTGGAATCCAATCGCTCAAACAACTGATCAACAACGGTCTTACAGTTAAACACCTCCGCTTTTAATCCCGTTATGGCCGCTGATTATAAAAAGATAATATCTGATATTTCAAAGAAATCCTTTGCGCCGGTATATTTATTAAGTGGTGAAGAACCTTATTATATTGACCTGATTTCAGATTATATCGAGGAAAATGTGTTGAGTGCTGATGAACGTGAATTCAATCAATCAATCCTTTATGGTCGTGACACTGATGTAAGTAAGGTGATTGAATATGCCAAACGATTCCCCATGATGTCGCAGTTTCAAGTGGTGATAGTTAAGGAAGCTCAGGATATGAAGTCTCTTGACGAACTTAGTACCTATGTCGAAAAACCACTTTCTTCTACCATTCTTGTCCTCTGTTATAAACACAAGAAGTACGACAAGCGCAAAGCACTGGCAAAGCTGGTTGATAAAAAGGGTGTCTATTTTGAATCGGGTAGAATATATCAGGATAAGGTATCTGGTTGGATTACCGAATATGTAGTTGCCAAAGGTTATAGTATTAATCCTAAAGCGAGTTTACTATTAGGCGATTTCCTTGGAACCGATCTGTCAAAGGTTGCCAATGAAATCAACAAGCTTTTTATCCTCATTCCAAAAGGAAGCACAATTACTGAGGAAATTATAGAAAAGAATATCGGTATAAGCAAGGATTATAATTTCTTTGAATTCCAGGAAGCACTCGCATCCAGAAATATTGAAAAAGCCAACAGGATTATCAACTTCTTTAACTCGAATCCTAAGGAAAATCCACTTGTCAAAATAGTACCTATGACCTATAGTTTTTTCTCCAAGGTGCTTATTTGTGCTGCTCTGAATGATAAATCGCAGGGATCCATTGCCTCTGCCCTTGGATTGGCTCCTTTTATGGCACGTGATTATGCTAAGGCTGCGGGCAATTATTCTCCTTCAAAGTTAATTGAAATTATCGCCATTCTCCGGGAGTTTGACCTCAAAAGCAAAGGCGTAAATATTGGCTCTACATCAGGTCCTGACCTTATGATGGAAATGGCATATAGAATTTTGCACTAGGTGAAACTTATTCAAAAAGTTTCTCAATTGCCGAGGAATACTTCTTGTTTATAAAATCTCTACGAAGCTTTAATGATGGTGTCAATTCACCGCTTTCAATGGTGAATTCCTCCCCCAGCAGTTGAAACCTCTTTATCTGTTCGGTAGCACCAAAATGATGATTATACTTTTTAATCTCCTGTTCGTACCTCTTTTTAATTTGTGGAAGATTCACCATCTCAGCATTTGTAGTGAATGGTATTTCCTTGATCTTACACCAGTTGCTTAGAAAAACAAAATCAGGAACTACAAGTGCTGCTGCAAATTTCTGATTTTCCCCTAATACTATGAGTGTATCAATAAAAGGCGACTCCTTGAACTTGTTTTCCAGCAATTCAGGACTTATATATTTACCCAGTGAGGTTTTGAATATTTCCTTTTTCCGCCCGGTTATTTTCAAGTGACCTTCAGGTATGATTATACCAATATCACCTGTATGAAACCAACCCAGCTCATCAATCACTTCATTGGTAAGGCCGGGCTCCTTGTAGTAACCTTGCATCAAACCGGGTCCTTTTGCAAGTATCTCACCATCTTCAGCTATCTTAACCTGCGTATTCCTTATAGGTTTTCCTACAGTCCCAAAACGCGTTCCATTATACCCGAACTCGTTTACTGCAATTACCGGTGATGTTTCTGTTAGTCCGTATCCCTCAATTACAGGAATACCGGCAGCCCAGAATATATGTGAAAGCCGGGGCTGTAAGGCAGCACCTCCTGATACTACCACTTTCAGATTATCGCCAAGTGCAAGTCGCCATCTGCTGAATACAAGCTTATCAAGTATTCCGAGTTTTATCTTATAAAGCCAACTGTTCCTTCCATCCTCCTTAAAATGATTGCCCGTTCTCACAGCACTGAAGAAGATGTATTTCTTTATGCCTGTCAGCTTTCGTCCATTTTGTATAATCTTATCATATATCTTCTCCAACAATCTGGGCACGGTTGTTACTATATCAGGTTTAACTTCCCTGATATTATCGGCTATCATGGCAATGTTTTCAGCATAATAAACCGAAACACCCATATATTGGAATAGGTAGTTGAGCATTCGTTCATATATATGACACAGTGGCAAATAACTGAGGGCTCTCCCTTCCCTGAATGGCAGGATATGCTTGACAGCCAGAAAATTACTTATGATGTTTGCATGGGTCAACATCACTCCCTTGGGATTTCCTGTAGTGCCTGACGTATATATTATAGTAGCCAGATCGTTGGTGTGAATATTTTGTTTGATCGTTTCCAATCTATTACCGGACGATTTTGGTAAATCATTTTCCATGATTTCCAATTGATCAGCTGATGCTGTTTTCTTTCCACGTTCAATCAACTCACTGAACAATATGAGATTATCAATCGGCTTTATGGAGCAGACTCCCTTTAAGTTGCCCAATTCGGGGACAATATGCTCAATCTTTTTATAAATGTCGATGCCGGGAATAAAAAGGAATTTAACCTCACAATGTTCCAGAATATACCGATAATCTGATTCCTTGATTGTGGGATAAATGGGAACATGTATGGCACCGGTTTGAAGTATCCCCATATCAATTATATTCCATTCAGGCCTACCGGGCATTATTGTACTGACTTTATCACCTCTACCAATTCCTGCATCGAGCAATGCATGGCTAACAGCATCTGCCATCTCCCGATACTCTTTTATTGAGTATGTCATCCATTTCCCTGATTCCTTTGCAGCCAGCACATCAGGTTTAGAAGCATAATGCCCAGCATTGTAGGGTAATATGTCAAAAAGTCGCTCAACTACTTCCATGGTTTGTTAGGTTGGTGGTTTGATATAACAATCTATAATGCCATACCAATGATAAGGTACATATTGTACTTACATTAGCTTCTGCCATTGGCAGCAAACAGTTTCTCAATGTTTGCCTTATATTTTTCAGTTACAAAGCTCCTTTTTAGCTTTAAAGTAGGAGTCAGTTCGCCTGTGGCAATACTCCACTCTTTTGGCATAATGTCAAACTTCTTTATTTGCTCGGCTGCACCAAATGTTGCATTGCTTTTATCAATCACTTTCCCTATACGCTGCTTAATCACCGGCAAGGTAACCATCTCTTCATCAGTGGTATATTCATGTCCTTTAATCTTGCACCATGACCTTAGATGATTGAAATCAGGGACAATAAGAGCGGCTGCGAACTTCTCATTCTCGCCAACAACCATAATATTATCAATGAAAGGTGATTCTTTAACCTTATTTTCTATTAGTTCAGGAGCAATGTACTTGCCCAATGAAGTCTTGAATATTTCTTTCTTCCGGCCTGTAATCCTCAATTGACCTTCCGGTTCAAACACACCGATATCACCTGTATGAAACCAACCATCCTTGTCAATAACAGTAGCTGTAAGTTCCGGGTCTTTGTAATAGCCAAGCATAATACCGGGGCCTGCTGCCAATATCTCTCCATCTTCAGCAATCTTTACTTTCACACCACGCATTGGTGGGCCTACCGTGCCAATCTTAATCCCATTATGGTCAGGATTGGTAACAGCAACCACCGGTGAAGTTTCCGTTAAGCCGTAACCTTCATAAATGGGCAGTCCGGCCCCTCTGAAAGTGCGTACAATACGAGGCTGTATGGAGGCGCTTCCTGATACAATGATCTTGAAGTTGCCGCCCAATGCTTCACGCCACTTGGCAAAAATCAGTTTATCGGCTATTCGATGCTGTAATTTATACCATACATTATTATTCCCATTTACATCGAACCTATCAGCCAAATTTACAGCCCAAAAATAAATCATTCGTTTTATACCCTTCTGTTTTCTGCCTGTCGATATAAGCTTGTCGTATATCTTCTCGAGCAATCTTGGCACACAACACATCATATCCGGCTGAGTCTCCTTGATATTCTCACTGATGGTAGCCAAGCTCTCCGCATAGTAGATGGATATACCCAGATAATGATACATATAATTCAACATTCTTTCATATACATGGCAAAGGGGCAGAAAGCTAAGCGCCTTGCCTTCCTGTCCAAAGGTTGGAATATATGATACCAGTGTGAAGTTCGAAATAAGGTTTGAATGTGAAAGCATTACACCTTTTGGATTACCCGTTGTGCCTGAGGTATATACAATGGTAGCCAAATCTCCTGTCTTTATCTGGGCTTTCAATGCCTCCACGGCTTCCGGATTGGGATTCTTTTCGCCCAGTTCGATGATATCTGAAAGATTCCTCTCTCCGTTTTTTCCCTTTATAACAATTATCTCTTGAGTGGAAGGGCAGTTTTTTACCACTTCCTTTATTTTTTTAACCACCTCATCACCGGTGACGAATACATACCTGATATTGGCATGATTGAATATATACTGATACTCTGTTTTGCTTATTGTTGGATAAATCGGAACATGAATGGCACCCACCATCATGATGGCAAAATCAAGATAGTTCCATTCAGGCCTGTTATTCATTATTGTGGCTATGGTATCACCTTTCTTAACACCAAGTGCAAGCAAACCATAGCTCAACAAATCTACGGTTCTTCTGTACTTCACTATGTCGATCTTCTTCCATATTCCGTCTTCTTTATATGCAAGCACATCTTCTTTTGGATCAAATGTCTCGGCATAACGAGGCAATAGATCAAATAAACGTTCCAGTACCATATTATCAGATTTATATTTTGTTAAACACAGTGGCTGATGCCTGTTGCGTAGGCATTATCAACACGTCATTGATATTTACATGAGGGGGTAAAGTAGTGATGTAATGAACTACCTCAGCCACATCATCAGGCAGCAATGGAGTAAAACCCTTATAGACGGCATCGGCTGCCTCTTTATCTCCGCTGAATCTCACCAGCGAAAATTCAGTTTCAACTGCACCGGGAGCTACCTGACTCACTTTGATATTCCTGGTAACCAGGTCCATGCGCATTGCTTTTGTGAGTGAATCAACGGCGGCCTTGGTAGCACAGTATACATTGCCTTTTTGATAGACTTCTCTTCCGGCAATTGACCCTATGTTTATAATATGACCCTTGCCGCGGGCTATCATTAACGGAACTACGGCCTTTGTTACAAACAACAGTCCTTTCACATTTGTATCGATCATTGTCTCCCATTGATCCTGATCTCCGCCGTCTATAGCATTGAGCCCAAGCGCCAGGCCTGCATTGTTAATCAATACATCAATCCCGCGAAATTCGTTTGGAAGGTCACCAATGGCTTTCGCTACCTGATCTCTCCTGGTAACATCAAAAACCAAAACCTGAATACTTGTTTTATATTCCTTTATTAGCGTATCGGCAAATTCTCTCAACCGATCGCCTCGTCTTCCGGTAAGTATTAATTTATTCCCTTCCTTGGCAAAACGGCGTGCGCATGAATTCCCGATTCCACTGGTAGCACCCGTAATCAGAATGGTCTTATCCATATAATCCCCAGTATGTTAAGTATATTTCCCGTTACTTCCTATTGCCAAATGTATTAGAATAAATTGAAAATACAATGGGTTGTTGAAAAATATATAAGTACAAATCGAAATAAGTCGGTGTGTTGTGGTAGTTTCTATGTGATGCAGCAGTTCTCTAAACAAACAAATCCTTGTTGAGCTCCAGGTCTCACCAAGGATTTATTATTCCTGATTCAATATATCAGTTATGTCGTATTGATGAATTCAGTCGGTAGCATTCCATTATCTTTAATCCTACCCTACATCATCTAACCTTTCCTGCTCAATGAGTATGCATCAATCCTGATTAGCTTTCCCTTCAATCCACTTTCGGGCATTTACAAATGCTTCTATCCAGGGTGATACCTCATCACTTTGACGACTTGACGGATAATATGCCCAATTCCAAGGATAAAGTGACCTTTCCAAATGTGGCATTATTGCCAGATGACGACCATTGTCAGATGCTAAGGCTGCAGTATCAAAATCTGAACCATTGGGATTGCCCGGATAGGCATGATAACTATACTTGGCAGGTATATGATACTGATTTTCAGCCAAAGGCAATCTAAAGCGCCCTTCACCATGTGCTACCCAAATACCCATTCGCTTACCAGCCATTGAGCCTAACATCACCGAATGATTTTCAAGTATATCAATGTTAAGGAAAATTGATTCAAATTTACCGGTGGCATTGTGCATCATTTTAGGCTTTTCCTTATGCTCCGTATTTATGAGGCCCAACTCAATCATAAGCTGGCAACCATTACAAACACCAAGACTCAGCGTATCCTCCCGTGCATAAAATGCATCAAGTGCTGCTTTCGCTGTCGGATTATATAAAAAGGCGCCTGCCCATCCCTTGGCTGAACCCAGTACATCAGAGTTTGAGAAACCGCCAACGAATACAATCATGTTGATATCCTTCAGTGTTTCTCTTCCTGAAATAAGGTCGGTCATGTGTACATCCTTCACATCAAATCCCGCCAAATAAAGCGCCCAGGCCATTTCACGGTCCCCGTTCACGCCCTTCTCCCTTATAATGGCAGCTTTCACTCCTGTTGACTGCCTCCTCTTGATGTCAATTCCAAACTGGGCAAGTTTACCGGTGAAATCATCACCAAACTCAAACGATAATGGCTGCAGTGTATAATTCTGATAACG
>JAEYXG010000361.1 GCA_023428585.1 Bacteroidota bacterium | reverse complement strand
GATGTATCCGATATCAGGAGTTCGTGCCGGGATTTTTTCAGTAGCGAAGTTAACTTCTGTAACAATACCATCTTCATCAACCGCCCCCAATTCAAAACCATCGGCAGTTTCTTTGAAGCTAAGCTTGACGTCAATGGTGCGTTGAGTAGAATCATTCCGGTTCAGCATATCGGCGAAAGCCTTATCGTAGTTGCGCATCACCTGCATACCCGGCTCAAGTCCTGTAACATCATTCACCATTATGTAATCTGGCTTTACCACATTAACCCTTGTGCCGATCAGTTTTCCCGAACCATTGTACCAGCATATTCCATCCCCATTGGTGATCACATCACCGGTCAATGGAGGCTTCTCATTATTTATAAGGAAATCTTCATGCAGTTGGATGATCAGTTTCTTTCCAATCACAGAAACCACGGTACCCAGGACTTTCCCCTCTGACTTTGGAGAAGCAGGATTGGTGACCGATGCCTTTCGTCCGTCTATAAAATATTCCGTATAACCACGGTTAAACGAACGCTCAGGATCAGGAGTAAAGGCTGCGTAAACTGTTCCTGAAGAAGCCTTTTTCAATCCCGGTCGACTGGCAATCTCTGCATCGATCAGTTGCCTGTAATAAGCTGTGATGTTTCTAACGTAATCAATATCCTTAAGTCGACCTTCAATCTTGAATGAAGTAATCCCCGCATCAATCATCGGGCCGATCCGGCTGCTGAGATTGAGATCACGTAACGACAACAGGTGACTGTCGTGGACAATCACATTACCCGCTTCATCTGTCAGATCATAGCTATTTCGGCAAGGCTGGGCACATTCACCCCGATTGGCACTTCGTCCGCCGATGTTCTCACTCAAATAGCACCTTCCACTATAACTCACACAAAGAGAGCCATGGATAAAGGCTTCCAGCTCAACTGAAGTATTTTGCCTGATCTCCTGTATCTGTTCCAACGTGAGTTCGCGCGCCAGCACCACCCTGCTTAGTCCGGCATCCTCAAGAAACTTAACCCTTTCAGGGGTATTGTTGTGCATCTGGGTACTTGCATGCAAGGCTATGGGTGGCAGTTTCATCTGAAGGATTGCAGGATCCTGAATAATGACGGCGTCCACACGGGCATCATACAATTGATGTATCAGCTTCTTGACATCCTTAAGCTCCTCTTCATAAAGAACTGTGTTCACCGTAACATATACCTTCGCAAAGAACTGATGAGCAAACTCCGTCAGTTCATTGATATCCTGAATGGAATTGGCTGCAGCGGCCCTGGCCCCGAATCTACCCGCGCCAATATAAACGGCATCAGCGCCGGATAGTATGGCAGCTTTGCCGGATGTCAGGTTTTTGGCAGGGGAGAGGAGTTCTATCATTGGATGGTTCAAAGTGGTTCAAAATTGTTCAATGTGGTTCAATGGTTGTTCAAAAGGGTTCAATGTAGTTCAATTGTTGTTCAAAAATTGTTCAAAGTGGTTCAAGTCAGGGACTATAGGACCATTTCTTTGAATAGTCTTTCCAGTTCTTTTTCAGAATCCTCGGTAAAACCCGGGTGAGAGCGTGAAGTTTGAATAGTGGCACTACGCACTGCTGTGAGCCACCTAAAACGTTCGGCAGGTTCCAGAAGGGCTATCGGCCCACCTGCCTTCTCGCCGGAAGCTATCATACGGAAGGACTCCAGGTTTTGTCGCATTTCCTCTATGTCGGCATCTTGACAAAGCGCTTTCACCTTGTCTTCGTTAATACGATAACGCATGCCGATGGTTTTATGTTTTTTATTGAACATTATTACACCAACATTCACGAATTCTTCACGTTCTACCAGTGGTACAATCCTCACAATGGCATATTCATAAATGAGCTTTTGCATCCTGCGCTTCTTTAATAAATTCTGATGAATGATTAAGGCGTTGCGTAAGAAAGCGGTAATATACATCCCTCAATTGATCAGGGGTCTCCGGTTGTAGCTCCCACTTGAGCCACTCTTCGGGTATCAGGTTTACAATG
The DNA here is from genome assembly GCA_023428585.1 of Bacteroidota bacterium. GTDB lineage: Bacteria > Bacteroidota > Bacteroidia > Bacteroidales > Lentimicrobiaceae > Lentimicrobium. The sequence goes on along the minus strand of JAEYXG010000361.1, from coordinate 2,794 downwards.
TCACGTATAACATTTTCGTCTATAAGCTCCCTGCATAACAGGTTAGCCTGTTCCAATTCGGTTGCCTGGGGAAGCAGCACATGATCACGAATATAGTTGAACGGTCCGGTTGCCTTTTTCTCCCAACCATCCCATGAATAGTGGAAATAGAGGCATGAACCATGATCAATAAGCCACAATTCCTTATTCCGCGTAAGCATATTGGTATTTCGGAACGAACGGTCCACATTGGTAATCAAACTATCAAGCCAAACGATTTCCGAAGCGGTATAGGGATCCACTTTCATAACAGCGGGATCGAAGGCAAAAGCACCCGAAATAAACTGCAATGCCAGATTCAGACCCTTGCTGGCTTTCAGCAGATCCTGAATTTCCTCATCCCCTTCATTGATGCCAAAGCACTCATCAAGCTCGGCATAGACAAGCTCAGGCACTTTTAGACCTAGTGCTCGTGCCATTTCACCACCTATCAGCTCGGCTATCAGGGATTTCACACCATGACCACTACCCCTGAATTTAAGCACATATTTTTGGCCTTCATCAGTCTCAGCCAGGGCAGGCAGCGAGCCCCCCTCACGCAGAGGCTGCATATACCTTGTAACGGTTACGGTGCGCAATGACATAAATGGAAATGTTTTCGAACGCAAAGGTAGGTTTTTTTGACCACTGCCCCGTTAGGGAATCCTCCATTGAGAATCCGACTTGATTTTTGAGAATAAATTTAAATTGCTTAAGTTTGTGCTGATTCTGTATGGATATCACATTTTTATTTTGGATATTTGACAAATAAAATTTTCAGGGCAATGATTTATTATGCAGTCTCAATCTTGGTAGGAATATTGCTTTTATTCCTCTATTATTCCCGGTTGGATAAAATCGAGCGAAAGTACAGTATTGAATTCTTGAGGAAAGAAAACAGTCAGTTTCCACGCTTTATTGATGTTTGGAAAACACGCAAAATAACGGGTCACCCGGGTCTCAAGAACTCCATCATATTCATAACATTGATTCGTGTTGCTGCAATGGTAGCCATTTGGGGACCACTTATAATACATATTACCAAAGATTAGACAAACATTATCAATGGAACTTATCACCAGCCTTCAAAATCCCCGAATCAAGAACCTTATTCTGCTTCAGGAGAAATCACGTGAACGCAGGAAACAGAACCTGCTTGTGGTGGAAGGATTCCGTGAAGTGGGAATAGCCCTGGGTGCTGGATATTTGTTAAAGGAAGCATACTATTGTCGGGAAGTTGCTGATCTTGATTTATCATATATTCCGGTAGATACCAGAATAACTGAAATCACCCGACCGGTATTTGAGAAGCTGGCATACAGGGAAGGATCCGACGGATTTATCGCTCTCTTCGAGCCGAAGAATCTAAAGCTCAGCGATGTGAAATTACGGAAGGAGCCTTTAGTTGTTATCCTAGAATCGGTGGAGAAGCCCGGTAATCTGGGTGCCATTCTCCGTACTGCCGATGCTGTGAATGCTGATGCGGTGATAATCTGTGATCCGCTGACTGATATTTATAATCCTAATGTGATCAGATCATCCATTGGTTGTGTGTTTTCCCGACAGGTTGTTGCCTGCAGTACATCAGAAGCACAGCAGTGGCTTAGAGAAAAGAAGATAACCACGTACGCAGCAGAACTCCGGGCCTCAACACACTATGATACACATGATTACCATAAAGCTACTGCCTTTGTAATGGGTACCGAGGCTGACGGATTAACAGATGCCTGGATTGATTTCTGTGATCACCGCATCATTATACCCATGCTTGGAAGCATCGACTCCCTGAATGTTTCCGTATCAACGGCCATACTGCTCTTCGAAGCCATGAGACAAAGAGGATTTGCCTGATAAAATATTCTTTACCCTGAACACCATGATATAATGCAACGGGTACTTCCGTTGGAAAACACCAACCAGTACTGCCTAGCCAGAATAATAATCTGATCAAATTTGGATAAATAATTAGAAATTATACACTGCCGCCAAATTCACCCTTAAAATTCCTGTTTCCTTGTCCTTTAACGATATCAGCAAGGTTTCGTCCGTTTCATAGGCAGCGGCGGTATATTCCAGTTCGGCGCAGAAATTGAATTTCTTCTGAACGAAGGTGAGCATTGGAGCAATGCGGTAAACGTACTCAATATCTGCACCCCGGGCATAAACGGCTCCTGTAAAAGGCGTTTCCGTATCTGCCTTTAAAGTATAACCTGCAAATAGGGATGGTTGCCAGTTTGTCTTGGTATAATTGACATTCAGCCATACAGCATGATAATTCAGCGGAGTGTAGGTGTGGCGGTTGGTAATTGGATCTGTCTCGGTAATCCCGAAGCCCCCCATCATCAGGTGATCATTCAGTGCCCGGTTCAAGGTATATTGTGCCTTGATACTAAGACCATTGAAGGCGGTGTTCCCGAAAAGGGTATATGAAAGGCAGTTTACCGATTCATTGCTGATGTAATTGCTGTCGGTAACCAATCGTGGTGTCAGCATCTTATAATCCACGGCCGCCCCAATGAATATGCCTGTTTTTTTGAAATGCAACTGACCGTGGAGGTTAGGAACAATACTGTTACGCAGATAAATGGAACTGTTGCCATCAGGACCACTGTTTACATAATCGCGTTGAGAGGTAGCCACAGCCACCAGGTTAAAGGCGCCCAGTTTGTGATCAACACGTATCTGCGGCTGACGGCTGAACGAATGGAAAGCAGCGCCGGTATTCAGTCCCAATACTCCCGGTATCATTTCTGGAAGATCCATAGGATGCCAGTAC
>JAEYXG010000312.1 GCA_023428585.1 Bacteroidota bacterium | reverse complement strand
CTATAGGATACTCCCGTGGCAGGTGACTTGAGAAAATCATCAGGAATTGCCATTCTGGTATCTTTCCAAATCGCACCAAGAAATGTTTTGTAATGGGCCTTTTCAATTTGCTGTGAGGTATGAAGATCGTGATCAAGTTTCTTGTTTATTTCATCCTTGATCTTGTCGGCCTCTTCCTTTGAAACAACTCCTTTTTCTATCAGTTGTGAAGAGTATATGCTCCAGGGATCGGGATGGGTTTCAATGGCTTTATATAGCAATGGCTGAGTAAAGCGGGGTTCATCACCTTCATTGTGCCCATATTTACGGTAACCGAGAAGATCAATGAATACATCCTTATCAAATTTCTCACGATACTCCATTGCAAGTTCAATGGTATAAACAACTGCTTCTATATCATCAGCATTGACGTGGAATATGGGCGACTGAACAACTTTTGCAACATCAGTACAATAGGTGCTGCTTCTGGCATCCAGATAGTTGGTGGTAAAGCCAATCTGATTATTGACAACCAAGTGGATGGTGCCTCCAACTCTATATCCTTTAAGCTCTGACATCTGCACCAGTTCGTAAACTATTCCCTGCCCGGCAATGGAAGCGTCGCCATGAATAATTACAGGTACTATTTTATCGGTATCACCTTCATAATTAAGGTCAATTTCAGCACGGGTCATACCCTGAACTACAGCACCAACAGTTTCAAGGTGTGAAGGATTGGGAGCAAGGGTAAGAATGACATTCTTGCCTGAAAGGGTGGTTCTGTCGGTAGTATAACCCAGATGATATTTCACATCGCCCATCAGTGTTTCATCATCGTATACCTTATTGGAAAACTCATTGAAAATATCAACCATAGGCTTATCAAGAACATTGGCCAATACATTCAAGCGCCCACGGTGAGGCATACCTATATGGAATTCGTTGGCGCCAAGGGCAGCAGCTTTCTCAATAATGGCATGAAGGGCAGGTATCAATGCCTCAGCTCCCTCCAATGAGAATCTTTTCTGACCGGGGAAACGTTTATGGAGGAACTTCTCCATAAAAACAGCCTGCCCAAGCTTTTCGAGAATTATTTTACGGGTAGCGGCTGAAAACTTAGGGGTGTTCCTGCCTGATTCCATCCTGTTTTTTAGCCAGCTTTCCGCCTCCAGGTTTCGTATATGTGCATATTCAACGCCAATTGACTGGCAATAGGTAGCTTCCAGATGCTCAATAATCTTACGAAGGGGTGCAGTACCGATTCCTATATCGGAACCGGCATCAAAAGAAACATCCAAATCAGATTTTGTAAGTCCAAAATTCTCAATGTCAAGGGTAGGGGAGTATTTTCGGCGAGTGCGTACCGGATTCGTTTTGGTGAATAGGTGTCCGCGGCGCCTATATTCATTGATAAGGTTAATTACCTTGAATTCATCGGGCATTACCCGGCTTTTGTCTTTATCGTAGTTGATACGGCTAAATTCAAAACCTTCAAAAAAGTGTTGCCAACCTTGCTCAACTGAAGTAGGATCAGCAAGATACTGCTTGTACAGGTTATCTATATACTCTGTTTCCGCATTTGAGAAAAAAGAGAATTTATCCATCACGTAAAAATTAAATTTCAATAAGTCAGCAGCAATGATATTCTTGAGTGCTGAAATCAGAGCTTGCTTTCTTTACAAATATAACAATAAGATCACGTTTTTGCGTCCCATTAGAAACAAAGTACCATTGATAATGTTTCCGCTGAAATGAATACTGATACAAAAATCAGGGTGATATTGTAATCAGGCCATAAAGTAACTATGGCGGGCTGCCTGAAAGTGCATAGGGGCGGCATCAGGCAAATGTTCACTCATGAAGAATGAAGGCATTGATTGTTGCTATATAGAGAGAACGCCTACCGTATGGCAGGCGTTCTCATAGAACAGTTTTGAAGAATTTCCTTATGCAGGGTGAATTGCTTCAACCGGACAAACATCAGCACAAGTTCCACAATCTGTGCAGATATCCGGATCTATTTTATAGATATCACCTTCCGAGATCGCTTCAACGGGACATTCATCAATGCAAGTGCCGCATGCTGTGCAGTCATCTGAAATTAAATAAGCCATGGCATTATTATTTTGGTTTGTAGTTTTGTTGTTAACTCATGCAAAGATAAATCTATTTATTTGATAAAAAAGCATTAAGTCAAATTTTTAAAGTGTCTAAATAGTGAGCTATCAATCTTTATTCAAACTTATTCCATTAACTTTGTCGCATTAAAATTCAACTTCCTAATTATCATGGTAAAAATGAAGAGTAATGTTATTCAAAGGGAAGAGGTTGTAGTTAAGTTTGTAGGTGATTCCGGTGATGGAATGCAACTTACGGGAACACTCTTTTCTGATACTGCCGCATTGGCAGGATTGGATTTGGCTACTTTCCCCGATTATCCCGCTGAAATTCGCGCACCGCATAATACTGTTGCCGGTGTGTCAGGTTATCAGGTACACATTGGTGCAAAGAAAATTGAAACCACCGGTGACCTTTGCGATGTACTGGTTGCCATGAATCCGGCATCTTTACGTTCCAATTTAAAATGGGCAAAACCGGGGGCAACCTTGATTGTTGATTCTGATACTTTTGAAGAAGCTGCCTGGAAGAAAGCCGGTTACAATGTCAATCCTCTTGAAGATGGTTCACTTGACGGTTATAACCTTGTCAAGGCTCCTATCACTTCTTTCACCAGAGGCAGTCTTAAGGATAAAGGCCTCGATCAGAAAACAGCCGACAAGAGCAAGAACATGTTTGCCCTTGGCATAATGTATCATCTCTTTGGCTGGGGATTTGAAGCTACCTTTGATTTTTTCAATAAGAAATTTAAAAATAAACCTCAGGTTATTGATGCCAACCGAACGGTACTTGAAGCTGGTTACAGTTATGCCGAAGCCGTTGAGGCACTCAACTCTGTTTATCAGGTAAATAAAGCTGCAATTACTCCGGGACGCTACCGTAATATTACAGGTAATACAGCTACTGCCTGGGGATTTCTGGCAGCCAGTGAAAGGTCAGGCAGACCTATTTTCCTGGGTTCATATCCTATAACACCGGCAACTGATATACTTATTGAGCTTGCCAAACATAAATCATTAGGTGCCAAGGTATTCCAGGCTGAAGATGAAATTGCCGGTATCTGCTCCGCTATCGGAGCCAGCTACACCGGCTCACTAGCCTTGACAACAACTTCCGGCCCTGGTCTTTCACTCAAGAGTGAAGCCATTGGCCTTGCTGTAATGACGGAACTACCTATTGTTATAGTTGATGTACAGCGTGGTGGCCCAAGTACCGGCTTACCTACCAAATCTGAGCAGAGTGATCTTTACCAGGCTCTATTCGGCCGTAATGGTGAATGCCCTGCCGTGGTTATCGCTGCTTCCACTTCAGCCAACAGCTTCTATTATGCCTACATGGCTGCCAAAATTGCAATGGAACACATGACCCCGGTTATTCTGTTGACCGACGGGTACCTTGGCAATGGCTCACAACTGTTCCGCATTCCAAAAGTAGCAGATTTACCTGCAATTAATCCACCTATTGCAGAACCCAATGATCCTGATTTCCTTCCATATCGTCGTAATCCCGAAACATTGGCCCGCAAATGGGCTCTGCCCGGAACCGAGGGTTTGCGACATCGCATTGGCGGCCTTGAAAAGGAGGATGGTAAAGGAAATGTTTCAACCGATCCTTTAAATCATCAGAAGATGGTTGACCTGCGTGATGCCAAGGTGCAGAAAGTAGCTGATTATATTCCTGAACAGGAGATAAACGGTGAGAATGAAGGCGACTTATTGGTTGTAAGCTGGGGTGGTACCCTTGGAGCCGTTCAGGAAGCTGTTGAAATAGCTCAGGGCTTGGGTAAAAAGGTAAGCCATGCTCACTTCAATTATATAATGCCACTACCCAAAAATACTGGTAAGGTGCTCTCAGGTTTCAAAAAAATACTGGTATGCGAACTTAACAGCGGCCAATTTGTGAATTATCTGAAGATGACTCATTACGGTCATAAGTATTTACAGTACAATAAAGTGCAAGGCCTTCCCTTTACTGTTAATGAACTCACTCAGGTTATAACTCAAATACTGGAGGAGAAATAATGACAACAAAACTTAATATGACAATTGAACGGTCTTCTGTGGAACTCACCAAGGAAGACTTTGTTAGCGATCAGATGGTAAAATGGTGCCCCGGTTGCGGATCACATGCCATTCTTTCTTCTGTTGCCAATGTGTTCCCAAAGTTGGGCTACCGCAAGGAGAATATAATGATGGTTTCAGGAATAGGTTGCTCATCACGTTTTCCCTATTACCTTAATACCTATGGTATACATGGAATTCATGGTCGTGCAGCAGCTATTTCATCGGGTGTTAAAATTGCAAATCCTCATCTGAGTGTTTGGATGGCTACCGGCGACGGCGATTCATTGGCCATTGGCGGAAATCATTTTATTCATATCATTCGTCGCAATATCGATATCAACATTATCCTTTTCAATAACCAGATCTATGGATTGACAAAGGGGCAATATTCACCAACCACGCCTATGGGAAGTATTACAAAGACCTCCCCACAGGGTACCATTGAACACCCGTTTAATCCGGGTGAGCTGGTGTTGGGTGCTCAGGGTACTTTCTTTGCCCGTGTTCCTGATTCAAACCCAAGGTTGATGACCGAAGTTATGTTTGAAGCAGCCAAACACGATGGCACTTCTATCATAGAGGTACTTGAAAACTGCGTAATCTTTGCCGATAAAACGCATGATATCATAACCAATAAGGAGTTCCGTGACGATAGGCAGATAATTCTGCGCAATGGTGAGCCCATGATCTTCGGTAAAAACAAGGATAAGGGTATACGGCTCAACGGAACCCGCCTTGAGGTGGTGACCCTTGGTGAGAATGGTTTTTCAGAGGATGATCTCCTGGTTCACGATATGTATCAGCAGGATCCCGGAATACACCTTATGCTTGCTAAAATGGCCTTCCCGCATTTCCCTGTGGCTATGGGTGTTATCAGGGCAGCAATGTATCCTACCTATGATGATATGGTGGAAGAGCAGATTACCTTTGCCAAGCAAAATTCAAAGATCAAGACCGTGGATGACTTGCTGAATAGCGGTGATACATGGGAAATTAAATAATCTTTGATGACAGACTGCCTGCAGTTTGCTTCATCAGCTTAAAGTGAAAACAAAAGAGGTTGCCTGCTATAGGCAACCTCTTTTCAATTACTGGTTTTGTGTGGTTTGGTAATTGGGTGTTATTTATTGATTCATTCCATTATTTTATCAACATGCCAATTTTGAATCCACCCGATAATGCTATCGGGAAGTCGGTATCACCTGTTACAAATCCTGAATGATAGCCTGTGCTTACATCATTGCTGTTGGAATAGAAACCATAACCTAATCCGCAATGAAGGTCAACGGCAAATATATTGTCGAAAATCCATTGTTTTCCTAGTACAACCATCATTGCCCCGGCAAAAACCGTTTCACGTGATTCATAGGTAGTGCTGTACCAGTACTGGCTATAAGGATCATACTCTTCGCGCCAGCGATAAACATCCTGCGATACCAATCCCAATGCCAATTCGGGTTTAACATAGGCGCCTTTCAATAGATGGGCATATCTGAGTCCTCGCAGGTAAAAATCAGGGCTTTTGATGAATTTGTAACCGAATTTGGTAAACACACCTGCTGCATTTTCATAAGTATTAAACCCCATTCCTGCAATGCCCAGTGTAGCTTCCCAGCTTCTGCCCGGCTTAAGGCTATGTTCCCATGAAAAAGTGGTACTCCCTACCAGCGGGGAGAGGAATTCAACTTTAAGTGCATTCTTACGATTATCTTCATAATTTGCAGGATTGCTCATCTCTTTCTGGAATACCATTTCTTCTCCATTCTCGAAGATGATCTTTGAAACATTGTCCTTATCAATTGCAAAAACCACGTCGCTTGAATACTCCGGAAGCAGATATTTTATCTCATCCAAACCAACCTCCTTGATTTTACAATTTATCATCACATCATTTTTCTTGAGGATGATGTCCTGGGCAAATGTTTGAATGCTCAACAGAACAAGAATAGGCAACAGCAGGAGGGGACTTTTCATAAAATAGTTTATGTGTAATTGTTGGTTGATAACCGGTGTGCTATATCTATAATTTGTATTTAAGACGCCGATATGTCAAATTGGTTGCAAATTACACAAAAAAACAGTGTGGTCAGTCTCTTTTATCCCACACATCGATGTACTCTTCCTTGTGCCGCTCAAACATTTTAAGGGCAAACCGGCAACCGGGAATAACCTTTTTACCTTCTTCACGGGCCATATCAATAATGGCCTCTACCAGTTTCTGACCCAAGCCCTTACCATTCATGGTGTCACTTACCCATGTGTGGTCAATAACATAATTGCCCTCATCATTCACCAGCCAGGCTATATCGGCAACCTCAATATCATCTTCCACAACAATGAACTTGCCCGTTCTTCCGCTTGCTTTTTTAACTATGTTCATAGG
>JAEYXG010000311.1 GCA_023428585.1 Bacteroidota bacterium | reverse complement strand
CATTACCACTTTTACATTAGCTCCTTCCTTCTTGAGCAATCGAACAAGAATTGGAGTCTTGTAGGCAGCGATGCTGCCGGTAATGCCTAAAAGTATGTTTTTCCCCTGAAGCATTAACTTAGAATTGTTCTGATTGTGATTCTTTCAGAGGATTGCGAAAATGAATCTTGCCATTCAGAAATTCCTGTATTGCAATAAGGGTGGGTTTGGGAAGATTCTCATAATAGCGGGCTATTTCAATCTGTTCCCTATTTTCAAACACCTCTTCCAGATTGTCGTTGGGAACGGCAAATTCCGAGATTTTTGATGTAAGCTCTTCCTTTAATTCTGATGAAAGCTGGTTGGCTCTTTTTGAAAGGATAGCAACCGATTCATACATATTATTGGTAGGTTCCATCAGTTCGTGAATGTTGCGTGTTACAGCAAGTGTTTCACTTTTTACTTTTTTATAATCCATATTATTTGTGAGTTGTTAACAAATTTTGAAGTTCACGATCGGTATTTTTCTTTAGCTGCAATACCTCTTTGGTATAAGCAGATTCTGGGTAACTTGCCATGAAGTTGTCAAGGGCATCGGCAGTAGCCTGGAAGCGCTCCTGTTTTTTATTCTCGAAACTTTTCTGGGCGTAATAGTATGATGCTTTGGCAATATGGAACATTGCATATTCCCTGTATTTTGTATCAGGATAGTCCTTGATAAGGTTCTGGAAGTTGATGATGGCGGCCTTATAGTCTTCCATCTGGAAATATAGCTTTGCAACATCCAGTGCTTTTGTTTCAAGTTTACCGCGAAGTTCATCAATCAACTCGTTTGCCCTTGCCACACGAGAGCTACCCGGGTGCTGATTGATAAAGAGCTGCAACCCTTGAATGGCATCAAGTGTAACCTGCTGGTCAAGACTTGACGGGGGTGAGTCAAGGTAATTGCAATAAGCGCTCAGAAAGGCTGACTCCTCAGCATTCTTGCTGTTAGGGTAGTTGGCTGCAAATTGCTTGAAATAATAGCTTGCCAGGATATAATCTTCCTGCTCATAATGTGCATAAGCATAATAGAAAGCTATCTTCTCCGCCTTATCGGTACCCTTGTAATAAGGTTGCAGTTGATCAAAGAGCTGAATAGCACGGTAAAAGTCCTTTTCTTCAAAGAACTTGATGGCCATTTCATATTTAGCTTCATTATCAGTGCTCTTGAGCAGCTTTTGATACTTGCTGCACGAAGCAAGCATCAATGTAGCCAAAAAGATCGGTATGAGTTTTCGAATCATGGTGCAAAATTAAACATATAAAGCTTACAACAAACGCCTTATCATCATAAATAATATGGCTTTATACCCCTTTGTTAACATTTTTTATAATCAGCGCCCTATTCAACCGCTTTTTTATAGGCTGTTATGCACCTTTTACGCGCAAAATCATGATCAATCATTGGCTGGGGATAAGTTGGTGTACCATATTCAGGTACCCATTTTTTTATATATCTGAATTCAGGGTCAAAGCGTTCCTGCTGCCTTATTGGATTAAATATCCTGAAGTAAGGTGCGGCATCACAACCACATCCTGCTACCCATTGCCAGTTTCCATTATTTGACGACTGATCGAAATCAAGCAGATGGGAAGCAAACCAGGCTTCACCCCACCGCCAGTCAATCAATAGATGTTTAACCAGAAAACTGGCAACTGACATACGCACACGATTGTGCATAAATCCGGTGGCATTCATTTCACGCATTCCAGCATCAACCAATGGGTATCCGGTCATACCGTTGCACCATTTTTCAAATTCGCCCTCATCATTCAACCATTCGATCGTATCATATTTTTTACGAAAACTTCCCTTTGCCACATGTGGGAATAACGAAAGAATATGTGCAAAAAATTCTCTCCAAATAAGCTCATTTAACCATGTACTACTATATTCCCGGGCAGCTTCAACACATCGCCTGATACTCAATGTGCCAAATCGCAGATGGGGTCCAATGCGTGTGGTTGCATCCATCCATGGATAGTCTCTGGTGAGAGCATAGCTTGAAATCTGTTGAATAGGCAGTTGGGTTGCCGGATACTCATTGAAGGTTGATCCAAATCCAAGCTCCTCAATAGAAGGTATGTGCGAGTTATCAGGGTTGCATAGATTGTTGAGGAACTTCTCAACGGGATATCCCTTTATTCTTTCATCATCAAGCTTCTCTAACCATTTCTTACTGAATGGTGTAAAAATCTCATATGGCTTACCGTCGGGTTTCAGAATTTCACCCGGTTTGAATATCAACTGATCGCTGAAGGCAAAGAAACCTTTATTATGCCCATCAAGTAAATTCTTCAGCTCATTATCACGCTCCAGGGCATAAGGTTCATAATCCTCATTTGTAAAGACATTATCAAAGTTGATGGTTTCCAATAATTCCTTAAATATTTCAAGTGGCTTGCCATATTTGCAATACAAACTGCTTTGATATTTTCTCAGTTCATCATCCAACAATGAAATATGGTGATGAATAAAGGGAATCCTGATATCATCAGGAGTCAACTTACTTAAAATATTTTCATCAAAAATGAAGAGTGGCATCACCGGAAGTGATGATTTCAGGGCCTGAAACAGCCCATGATTGTCAAATAAACGTAAATCTCTTCTAAACCAGAAGATATTAACTGCCATTATGCGTATGGTTGTATGAACAAAAATAACAAATTCACACATAAACACGCCAAAGAATGCTTTGTTTCGCAATGAGGCTATTTGCACCTGGCGATCATAGGAGACCTGAACCGGAATTATTTTGTAAAAATGAACAGAACTTTTATACCTTGTTTGTTTTATGAAATTAAGGAATTAGTTAGCTTTGCACAACTTTAAAAATAGTGTAAACCAAAACTATAATACCGTGGATATTTTTGAAAAGAGGGTTATGAACCTGGGTCCATTGGGCATGTATGCCAAACAGGCTGATGGCTATTTTATGTTTCCTAAACTGGAAGGTGAAATTGGGAATCGCATGAAATTCAAAGGGAAGGAGATGCTTGTTTGGAGTCTCAACAATTATCTGGGGCTTGCAAACCACCCTGAAGTGCGTGAAACCGATGCCAAAGCTGCAAAGGATTGGGGTCTTGCCTATCCGATGGGAGCCCGCATGATGTCAGGGCAAACTATCTATCACGAGCAATTGGAACGTGAACTTGCCGCTTTTGTGGGTAAAGAAGATGCTTTTCTCCTGAATTACGGGTACCAGGGCATGATCTCTATCATTGATTCACTGGTTGACCGCAAGGATGTAATAGTATATGACTCTGAAGCACATGCCTGCATCATTGATGGTTTAAGGCTTCATCTCGGCAAGAGATTTGTCTACCCGCACAACAACATTGAGAATATGAAGATCCAGTTGCAAAGGGCACGTAAGCTTACACAGGAATCAGGTGGTGGTATACTTGTAATTACTGAGGGTGTTTATGGAATGACCGGCGATCAGGGTAAGCTAAAGGAAATAGTTGAGCTTAAGAAAGAGTTTGATTTCAGACTCCTTGTTGATGATGCTCATGGGTTTGGTACTATGGGAAGTACCGGTGCCGGAACACATCAGGAACAGGGTGTTATGGACGGTGTGGATGTATATTTCGGCACGTTTGCCAAAGCTATGGCCGGAATTGGTGCCTTTGTTGCCACCAAATCAGAGAT
>JAEYXG010000303.1 GCA_023428585.1 Bacteroidota bacterium | reverse complement strand
GCTTGAGGTCAATGATCCTGACACCCAACAATACGGGCACATCTATTGTACGAAGCTTCAATGTCTGTTCACCGGTTGATGATTCACCATGCATTAACAGAATGCCCGATCTATCCATAAAAAGGATTTCCGGCTGAATATAAGCTCTTGAACCGAACCTGGCAAATGCACCCCAGTGAAATGATCCCTTGGCTTCTTCTTTAATGATATCAAGGTCCGTTTGAAACATTGAAACCGTTACTCCTGCCTTGGGCCCTAATGTGAATCCGGGCACCTGTGCCCTTATGCTATTTGTCGCTGATATTATTCCTATAAATAGTGATATTAGGAGAATGTAGTTTTTCATTGTTCAAGGGTTTTTCAGTACTAAATTAAATAACAAATTGGTTCTCTTAAGAAATACCATCTCTAAAACCTAAATTTTAGTATTTTTGCCTATATTTACAACAATATTGCTCCAATATTGACTAAGCTATTCCTTAAAATAAAAATCATTAAACCTAATGTCATGAAATCAAAACGTACTTTTCTTGCAATAATTATCAGTTTGATGATAATTGTGCCAAATATTGCTTCAGCACAATACAGGTCTTTTATCCTTGGTATCAAGGCAGCTCCTTCCATTAGCTGGATGACCACCAACCAGGATGATTATAACTCCGAAGGAGCCAAACTGGGATTCTCATGGGGCGTTACTTCTGAGTTTTATTTTGCAAAGAATTATGCATTGTCTACCGGTTTACAGTTTTTATATCTGGGCGGTAAACTTTCTTATCCTGATGTGAAAGAGGGTGTTGCTGTTTCATTGAACCGTGATTATCGTATCAGATACCTGGAAATACCCGCAGTACTGAAACTTAAAACCAATGAAATTGGCAGCTTTAAATATTTCGGACAAATAGGTTTAGGTTTTGGTGTTCGCATGAATTCCAAAGGAGAGGATGAATACAGGCTTAATGGTCAAACAATCCTGGAAGACTATACTGACATTGACTCCGATACAAGGCTTTTCAGATCATCCATGATTATAGGTGCCGGCGTGGAATATCCTTTTGATAACAATACATCACTTGTGTTGGGGGTTAATTTCAATAATGGATTCTCAAATGCATTGAAAGGGAAGAATACTGTTGATATTTATAACGAGCACCGTGCGAAGACCAACTTTATTGAGCTTAGTCTGGGAGTGATGTTCTAGATCGGAAAATACCACTTTCACTGAATCTTTTTCTTAATCTATCTGAAGTAAAATGAAGATTGCACTGGTGCAGTACAATTTCCTTATTGGTGATTTCCTGCACAATAAATCACATATTCTTGAAGGAATAAGTCATGCTGCCAAGGCAGGTGCTGATTTGGTAATATTTCCCGAACTGGCTTTGACCGGATACCCGCCCCGCGATTTCCTTGAATTTGATGACTTCATAAGCAAGTGCGAATCCAATATGCACGATATTGCGCTTCAGTGCAAGGATATTGCTGCCGTAATTGGAGCTCCCTCACGAAATGCTACTGGCAAGGGTAAGCCTCTCTTCAACTCGGCTTGGTTCATGTATAATGGTAATGTGGAGTATATAGCCAATAAGTCGTTGCTTCCAAATTATGATGTGTTTGATGAATACCGCTATTTTGAACCCTCTAAAGGTTTTGGATTCGTGGATTTCAAAGGTAAACGATTGGTATTGACCGTATGTGAGGATATTTGGAATACTGCTGAAATTCCAATGTACTCCTTTTCTCCCCTTGATGAGGTTAATTCCATTAATCCTGATATTATCATTAATATCAGCGCTTCTCCATTCAATTATAATCAGGCAATACTTCGTAAGGAAGTGCTGCGTGCCAATGCTGCAAAGTATGGGAAACCAATTGTTTATGTAAATCATACAGGCGCACAGACAGAACTTATCTTTGATGGAAATTCAATGGTTTGTGATGCCGCCGGCAATATTAGAGATCAGCTGGCTTATTTTAAAGAGGAAATCAGGATTGTGGAGATAACTGATGATTATTTTATTAAAAGCACAACTATCAGGCCATTGAATTCTGAAGATGTTCCTTCCATTCAGTTAGTTCATGATGCCGTGGTTTTAGGTATTCGTGATTACTTTTCAAAAATGGGATTCAAGAAGGCTATCCTTGGGCTATCGGGTGGAATTGACTCAGCCATTACAATGGTGCTGGCGGCTGAGGCTCTTGGTCCTCAAAATGTTACCGGTGTGTTGCTCCCCTCTGAATTCTCTTCTGATCACTCTGTTAAGGATGCCGTTCAATTGGCTGAAAACCTTGGATGTCCTTATGAAACTATTCCTATTGAAGATGCGGTCAGTGCTGCCAATAAATCCTTGTCGCCACTGTTTGCAGGACTTGCATCGGATGTTACGGAAGAGAATATCCAGGCCCGCATAAGGGCTGTAATTCTTATGGCCCTTTCCAATAAGTTTGGCTATATCCTGCTTAATACCAGTAACAAGAGTGAAGCTGCCGTTGGCTATGGGACCCTGTATGGCGATATGTGCGGTGGATTGTCGGTGCTGGGTGATGTTTATAAAACCGATATCTATAAACTCGCACGTTACATAAATCGCGCGCGAGAGATAATTCCCACCAATACCATTGTAAAACCGCCTTCTGCTGAGTTACGACCCGACCAGAAAGACAGTGATTCATTGCCTGATTACGGACTGCTTGACCAGATATTGTATCTCTATATTGAAATGCAGAAAAGCAGGGCAGAAATAATCAAAAAGGGTTATGATGAGCCTACGGTAAGCAGGGTAATTGGTATGGTGAACAGAAGTGAGTGGAAGAGATACCAATCACCACCCATACTCAGGGTTTCACCCAAGGCTTTTGGCATGGGTAGGAGAATGCCAATTGTAGCCCGATACCAATGATTATAAACCATACCCATAGATTATCCATGCATGATTACCTATGGGTATGATGTATCAAATTGTTAAATATTCAAAGCTTCAACTGATTTGATTTCAGGCAGTGCCTTGCGCATTGCTTCCTCAACGCCGTTCTTCAATGTCATGCGACTGAATGGGCATGATCCACATGATCCCTGCAATTCAACATTTACAACATTGTCTTCGGTAAGTTCAACAAATTGGATATCTCCACCATCAGCCTGGAGGTAAGGCCTTATCTGATCTATTACATTCTTGACCTTGGTGGTTAATTCAGCACGGTTTTCAGTAGTCATAATTTTATTTATTGGTATTCTGTTTATTGATGTGTTATTTGAACGGGCTTTGTAGGCTCAAGTGTTATATTGCGTATGGCAATCTGTTGTGCGGTGGTTTCCGCCAGAATCCTGAAGGCATCAGCTACCGGTGAATTTTCATGCATGGCAATGGGCTTCCCGTTATCACCTGATTCTCTGATTCCCTGTACCAGTGGTACCTGGCCAAGCAATGGAATGTTGTATTCATCAGCCAATTTCTTGCCACCTTCCTGTCCAAAGATGTAGTATCTGTTATCAGGTAGTTCTTCGGGTGTAAACCACGACATATTCTCAATCAGGCCAAGTATTGGAACATTGATATTCTCCTGTGAGAACATGCCTATTGCCTTGCGTGCATCGGCCAATGCAACTTCCTGAGGGGTGGTAACTATGGCAACGCCGGTAACTGAAAGGTTTTGCACAATGGTAAGATGGATATCACCTGTACCGGGAGGCATATCAAGTACCAGGTAATCAAGTTCACCCCAATCGGCTTCCGTGAATAACTGGGTCAACGCATTTGACGCCATTGGACCTCTCCAAACCAACGCTTTTTCCGGATCAACAAAGAAACCGATCGACAGTATCTTGATGCCGAATTTCTCAATAGGTACTACCAGTGCCTTGCCATCCTTCTCAACGGCCGATGGCTTTGAGAATACTTCGCCAAACATTAAAGGAACAGAAGGCCCGTATATATCAGCGTCAACCAATCCTACCTTGGCGCCGGTCCTGCCTAGCGCCACTGCCAGATTTGCCGCAACGGTTGATTTGCCTACTCCACCTTTGCCTGAGGCAATTGCAATAATGTTCTTGACACCTTTCAGCATTTGCTGATTGGCTGCTCTACGGGTATTAACCCTTGAGGTCATTTCAATCAATACCTCTGCCCCGGGATAGACTTTCGTGACTGCATCCAGGCAATCCTGCCTGATCTTGTTCTTTAGCGGACAAGCCGGGGTTGTCAATACAACTTTAAAGGAGATAGAGTTTTCAGTAACAGTAACATCCTCAATCATGTTAAGTGTAACCAGATCCTTGTGTAGGTCGGGATCGTTAACAGTCCTTAACGCATTGATTACTAATTCTTTCGAGTATTCCATGATGAAATTTAAAAGCTTTATTTAGATTGCGTAAAGATAAGAAGAATATCTTTTATGAATAGTAGAATCCCAAAGTATTATTTTTCCTGCATTTGCTAATTCTAATGGTCTTTTTACGGTATGATC
>JAEYXG010000275.1 GCA_023428585.1 Bacteroidota bacterium | reverse complement strand
TGTTAAAGGGATATACGCATCATGGTGAATCGTATAAAGTACCTTCTCTATTAGGGCTTAACCCAGAGCAAATACAGGAGCTAACAACCATTGATAATTTTGAAGTTCAGATAATTGACTCCGTATTTGATTCCCGGCAGAAAAGGGGAACGGTCATTATACAGGAGCCTGCACCCGGATCAATGGTAAAGAAGGACAGGAAGATATATTTAACAATGGTTGCATTGATGCCTGAGCAGGTGAATATGCCAAACCTTGTTGACCTGACATTAAGGCAAGCCAAGGCCACAATTGAAACCTATGGCTTGCGGTTGGGGCAAGTGAATTATGTGCCTGATATTGCCGCCAATGCTGTATTGGGTCAATATTATAAAGGAAAACCCATTGAACCGGGGCATGAACTGCTTAAAAAATCAATCATTGATCTGAAAGTTGGAAAGGAAACCGGAACTGGCCAGTATCAGGTGCCTTTCCTGATAGGTAAAACCAGGGCTGAAGCTGAAATGCTGTTGCATAGATATTACTTTGTGATTGGTAATGAGATTTTTGAGGATGACGCAGTGGCAGAAACTGCTAAAGTCTATTCCCAATCTCCATCGGCTGACCAGAATGAATTCTACACAGCCGGACAACCGGTTAATCTGGTTTATAGAGACCCTGATACCTTTAATTTTGAAGAGTACCTGGAACAATTGAACGCCCTCGATGAAAGTCCCGATATTGAGTAAACGATTTAATTTCAATAATGTTAAGCTTAAAGACACGAACATATACAAGATGAGAATATCCTTTCTTACGTTGATCATAGCTTTGGTATTCCAGAACCTGTCTGCTCAGGAAAGACTTTCAGGATTGGTGGCAAATCCTGCCGTAAAAAATGCATCGGTTAATTATCAGTCGAATCGGCAGTTACTGCAACGCATTCAGCTGCCATTTTTTGATGATTTCAGTAATACCGGAAGCGTTTTCCCATCTCAAAGTCACTGGACAGATAACTATGTATACATAAACAACGATTATCCGGTAAATTCACCAACTATTGGAGTAGCAACCTTCGATGCCATTGACAACTTCGGACACCTCTACAGCCATGCCAGTCCGTTCCCTTTTACAGCTGATACACTGACATCCGTTGAGATTCGACTGGATTCTGTTTTTGCAGTAAACAATAGAATAATGACCAGGGGTGATTCACTCTATTTCAGCTTCTTTTATCAACCGCAAGGCTTTGGCAATGCCCCTGCTCAACATGACTCACTCATACTTGAGTTTCTTGCGCCCGATGAGGATTTGGTAATCATTATTCCAGCCGATACCGTGATAACAGGTACTGATACTTTATATTACCCGGCCGATACCACCGTTTATGAAAACTGGATTCGTGTATGGAGCTCGTCAGGTTCAAGCCTGGAGTCCTTTTATAGTCAGGACAGCTTATGGTTCAGACAGGTAATGGTACCAATTTCTGATAGTGTCAGGTTCTATAAGCCTGATTTCAGATTCCGCTTCATAAATATTGCCACTCTCGCCGATGCCATTCTTCCTGATTGGCAAAGCAATGGCGATCAGTGGAATATTGATTATGTTTATTTGAATCTTGATAGGTCGGTTTTGGATATGTCACATCCTGATGTTGCATTTGCAGCCAAAGCTCCCAATATGTTGAGCAGGTATACATCCATGCCTTATAACCAGTATCGCAAGAAGTTTGTAACAGAGATGGCCGGTGACCTCGATATATTCATTACCAATCTGGATGACGATAGTTACAATGCTTCATATAGATATGAAGTGCTGGATGATAATGGGACTTTTGTTCACGCATACAGTGGCGGTAATTACTTCGTAGCTCCTTATGCAACCAGCGGATATGTTACAGAACCTGCGTTTGCAAATCCACCGGTTGAATTTCAGTTCCCTATCAGTAATCCGGAACCTGTATCATTTACTACGGTGCATATATTGAATACGGAGGCAAACCTTGGGTTCCGCAGAAATGATACCATCAGGCAAACACAGATATTCAGCAATTACCTGTCGTATGATGATGGTACCGCTGAAGCTGGTTATGGAGTAACCCCTACCGGTGCTCAGGTTGCATACAAATTCCAACTGAATTCAAATGATTCATTGTTTGGCGTCAATATGTTCTTCAATGAAACTCTGAGTCAAGGAAATGTCAATGAATTCTACCTGAATGTTTGGAATGATTACTTTGGACAACCGGGTGAGATTATCTATTCCAAATTTGGATATAAGCCTGTTATTACTGACAGTTTGAACAAATTCTTCTATTATCCACTCGACAGTCCAATAATGATTGAACCGGGCAGCTTTCCCAATCTTATCTTTTATGTAGGGTGGGAGCAAGCTTCCGACAATGTATTGAACATTGGATATGATAGAAATTCTGATGCTGCACAGCACATCTTTTGGAGGACCTTTAACAACTGGAATAACAGCTTGTACAAAGGTGCTCTCATGCTTCGTCCGATCATTGGAAAAGAGAAAGTGCTGACCATAGATGAAACACCGGTTGCGAGCAGGTTTTCACTCTATCCTAATCCCGTTTCTGATGATATGATCAAGCTCAATACTGATATCGCTCCTTCAGAATTCAGTAAATATACTCTAATGCTCACCTCATCTGACGGGAGGACTGTTAAGCAGGTCCCATTCAGTCAGATTCTTGATCTAAAGGGTATTCCTGCAGGATTTTATATTGTAAGGATCATGTATCAGAATAGAGTTGTTGGTGCAGAGAAATTAATTATTAACCGTTGATGGAGGAAGAATTAATTCCTTTGGAAGAGGAGCATGAGTCGCCCGATCTACTCGATGATGAGAGTGAGGAGACGGAGCTTTATGAACATCACCGAATAATAGCCGACAGAGGCCAGGGCTTGTTGAGGATTGACAAGTTCCTCATGTCGCGAATTGAGAATGCCTCTCGCAATAAGATTCAGCAAGCAGCCAAAGCGGGTAATATACTGGTTAATGATAAGCCTGTAAAGCAGAATTACCGCATTAAACCTCTTGATGTGGTTTCAGTGGTCATGACTCATCCGCCAAGGATCAACGAGCTTGTACCTCAGCAAATACCAATTGACATAGTTTATGAAGACGACCATCTGCTGGTAATCAATAAAGAAGCAGGCATGGTTGTTCATCCCGGTCATGGCAACTGGGACGGAACCCTTGTGAATGCATTGTTATGGCATTTTGAGCATAATGGATACAAGGGATTAAATCCGCTACTGGTACACCGAATCGACAAGGATACCTCAGGTATATTGCTGGTTGCCAAAACCGAAGATGCACAGACAAGGCTGGCACGGAATTTTTTTGACCACACTATTGATCGCACCTATCAGGCTATAGTCTGGGGAGTGCCTAAAGAAGATGCAGGGACAATAACCGGGCATATTGGACGTAATCTCTCAAATCGTCTTATAATGGCGGTTTTCCCCGAAGGGGAACACGGTAAGCATGCCGTTACACATTATAAGGTGCTTGAAAACCTGGGCTATATCAGCTTGATAGAATGCAAGCTTGAAACTGGAAGAACCCACCAGATAAGGGCACACATGAAATTCCTGGGCCATCCGCTGTTCAATGATGAGAGATATGGAGGCAATAAAATATTAAGAGGTACAACTTCAGGTAGTTACAAGAAATTTGTTGAAGAGAGTTTTATACTGCTGCCTCGTCAGGCACTACACGCCAAATCATTGGGATTTGTGCATCCAATAACAGGTAAACAAATGTACTTTGATTCAACATTGCCTACTGATATGGCTAATGTTATTCACAAGTGGCAGGACTTTACAAGGAATCGCCTTTAGATTTTCGATTTTTCGGGAAAGAATTACCCATTTACCTTACATATTAGCTATTTTTGCATCGTTATCAAATAGGGGATTTGAAAAAGATCTGCGCCATATTCCTTTTATTCTCACTCTGCTTCAATGGCACAGGGTATTATATCATTCATAAGCAGTTGCAAAAGCAGATAAGAAAAGAGATTAAAGCAAGAATAAAACAGCAGGTCCCGCAGGATGAACTGGTTTCAATAATGCATTCACCTGAAAATGCCGCCGACTTCAACTGGATACATAGCAGGGAGTTCAGATACAAGGGTACCATGTATGATATCGTTTCAGTGAAACGGGTATCTGAAACAATTATTATTTACAATTGTGTGACCGACCATCAGGAAACATTGCTATTCAAAAACTTGGGGCAGTTTGTCAATAATACCATGAATGCCAATCCGGCCAATTCAAGGGCAAATAATTTGTTGATCAATTTTTTCAGTAGTTTGTATCCCCCAATAACTGATAACCGGTTGCTGATTCTTGATTCGGAAGAAATTAACTGGATAATTCAAACTTCAGGATATCAACCACCCTATCTGCAAGTTTTGCCACTACCCCCCAAAGCCTGAACATTAAAAAACACCTTGATCTTATCAAATCATCAATGAAGGCATGGTTTGTGTTGCAAACCATTACATTCTGTGTAGCCTTGTCATGCTGATTTGCTATATCCGACTTTTTAATGACTGAATAATAATTCTAAAAATGAAATACAAAATACTATTATTACTACTAATCAATCTGATGGCGGTGAATGTCTTTGGCCAAAAGATCACTGTAATTGACAATGTAACGGCTCAACCCATATCAAACGTTGCTATTTATAAAGTCAATTCCACATTGTCGACTATTACAAATCCCAGGGGGGTTGCTGATATAAGCATCTTCAAGGGAGAAGACAGTATACACATTAAGCATATAAGCTATAATTTACGTATATTGCATTACAAGGAGATGGCTGCAGAAAAGGTAATGATACTCGAACCAAGCAATATTGCACTTGATGAGGTCATTATATCGGCCAATAGATGGGAACAGCAAAACCGCGAAGTGCCTTACAAGATAGAAAAGATGACACAACGCGAAATACTGTTCTCTAATCCGCAAACATCGGCTGATCTATTGGCTGCCGGTGGATATGCCTATATACAAAAGAGCCAGATGGCGGGTGGATCACCAATATTGCGTGGTTTTGCTACCAATAGGGTGCTGCTCGTAGTAGATGGAGTAAGAATGAATAATGCGATCTTCAGGACAGGAAACCTGCAGAATGTAATTTCCTTAGATGCATTGTCTATTCAGAGCAACGAAATACTATTTGGTCCCGGAGCTGTAATGTATGGCAGTGATGCCATAGGTGGTGTGATGGACTTTCATACACTGGAGCCAACATTTTCAGGAAATGAAAAATCAATGGTCACCGGAAGTGCAGTGGGTAGATTCAGCTCGGCAAACATGGAAAAAACCGGACACGTTGATTTTAATATAGGACTTCAAAAATGGGCCTTCAGAACTTCTGTTTCATTCTCTGACTACGAAGACCTGAAAGCCGGAAAGAATGGCAATGGCTATTTCCTCCGACCGGTATATCAAACAACCATCAATGGCAGAGATACCACTCTTGTAAACACTGATCCCTCAAAACAGATATCTTCCGGGTACAGTCAAACAAATATTCTACAAAGGGTGAAGTTCAAACCTAACAAGAGAGTTGACCTCGATTATGGTTTTTACTATTCGGAAACTTCTGATGCTCCAAGGTACGACAGGCTTTATCTCACCAATGACGATGGAAGCCTCACAAATGCCCAATGGTACTACGGGCCGCAGAAATGGTTGATGAACAGGTTGTCGGCCCAAATAGCAAGTGATTCAAGGATAATGGATGATATTAAAATTGAATTTGCTCATCAGCTATATGAAGAGAGCAGACACGACAGGAAAATGAATAATGCCAGGCTGCGAAACCAGTATGAGAAGGTGAATGCCATTTCACTGAATATCGACCTCGATAAAAAGATGAATGATAAGGCAACCCTCTTTTATGGAGTTGAAGGCATCTATAATAAGGTAAATTCAACAGCAAACAGGAAAAATATTTTCACCAATGAAGAATCGAAGGTAAATACCAGATATCCTGATGGATCAACCTGGCAATCCTACTCCTTGTACTCAAACCTGAAGTATGAATTTACACCCCAATGGATAATAAATGGTGGGTTGAGGTATAGTTACATCACACTTCAGGCAGAATTTGATACAACTATGTTTCCTTTCCCATTCACCAGCGCAGAATTGGGAAATGGAGCATTGAACGGTAGTATTGGGTTGGTATGGATACCAAACAAACACACACAGCTTTATACCAATCTTTCCACAGGATTCCGTTCACCTAATATAGATGACCTCGGTAAAGTGTTTGATTCAGAACCAGGTACGGTGGTTGTTCCCAATGCTGATCTGGAGCCTGAGTATGCATGGAATGCAGAGATTGGTACAGCCTTTTCAAGATCTGATTTCATGAAAGTTAATCTCTCGGTATATTATACCTTGCTTAATAATGCTTTGGCCCGTCGTGATTTCAGCTATAACGGTATGGATAGCATTCCATATGATGGCATAATGAGTAAGGTAGAAGCCATACAGAACATTACAAAAGCTTATGTGTATGGATTACAGGCCGGTATTGAATTAATTCCCTACAAGGGTATCAAAATCAGGAGCAAATTGAGTTATCAATTTGGCGAGGAGCAGAGTGAAGACAGTTTGAAATATTATCCACTGCGGCATTCTGTTCCGTTGTTTGGAACTACCCATATCATTTTTGAGAGACATAAGTTAATGGTGGATCTGTATGCCGATTATAACGCAGGCATTGATTATGAGGATCTCCCACTATCAGAGATTTCTGATAGTGCCCCTTATGCAAAGGATGATCAGGGAAGACCTTTTGTTCCTGGTTGGTATACCCTAAACCTGAAAGCATCATGGTTCATCAATAGCAATTTCTCTATTAATTTAGGTGTTGAGAACATGACAAATCAACTTTACCGCCCATTTGCTTCTGGTATCAGTGCCCCCGGAATTAACTTCATCACTTCAGTAAAGGTATCCTTCTAGAGGAATTATTTGAAGGGAGGATATGTCATTTACTGATATATTCTCCCTTCTTTTTGTTCTATAAAAGAACATCCATTATTGTATTGGAATACAACCAAATGAATTTAGATTCCCGGGCAGTTAAATTGAGTGCATGGAACAATTATCTTTACACCTGAAAAACATTCCATGTTCGAGAACCTTAATCAGCCTTATACCTTCAACAATAATTTCAAGCATAGCGTAAAAACTATACTTCTGGTAAGTATGGCATATATGCTGATTGTTCTTTATTTCCAGCCATTTGGAATTAATTTTCTTAAATCATCAACCGATGGTTATTATGTATTGGGAACCGGCATATTAACGATGCTTACATTTTTTGTTAATACACAAATATTGCCTGGTATTTTCCCAAAAACCTTTGATTCAACAAAATGGACAGTGAAAAAGGAAATCATACAGAATCTATGCATGTTTCTGTTTCTCTCCTTTAGCTTTGGTTTATTGGCATACATTTTTAAGATTGAGTTGATTGAGCACTCATATCCTTGGTTTTATACAAGTGCAATCGCCGTATTGCCCATTGTATTATTCAATCTGAGTAATTACAACAACTCCCTTAAGATGAAAGTTGTTAAGGTAATTGACACGGGAAAGCATTGGCTTGCTGATGAAAAGAAAGCTGATCGTAATATGGTGACCCTGGTTTCAGAGAATTCCAAAGAGTCGATGACTTTTGATCCTGAAAAGATAGTATTGTTGAAATCGGGAGGCAATTATGTGGAGATTTATTATCAGGAAGGAAATGGTATCAAGAAGTTTCTGATCAGGCAAACACTTTCAAATTTGGAAGGAATGTTGAATGAACAGTCTTATATTGTCAGGGTACACAGATGCTGTTTGATTAACAGCAATAATATTATTAAGTTGACAAATTCAAATGGAAGTTACTCGGTTCAAACTAAAGGAATTGACTTTGAAATACCGGTATCAAGAAATAAGATCAGTGAAATTAAAAGGCTGATTTCTGAAAATCTAAAATAGGAGTACCCAAATCAGGTACTTCTCAAGGCACTACACCCCTGATTACCTTTATAACAATTGCAATTCATCCCACTGATTAATGCAATTCGTCCCTAAATTCCGTAATTGCTCACTAATTCGGTTGTATAAACCAAATATTAACCTATGAAGGATCTTCTATGTAATCTTGCATTAAAAATCAGGAAACAAAATGAAGGAATTGAAAATCGGACATCTACGATGTGTCCTGCCAATAGTTCAGGGCGGGATGGGAGTTGGCATTTCGTTATCAGGGCTTGCATCAGCAGTTGCAAATGAAGGTGGGATTGGAGTAATATCAGCGGCAGGTATTGGAATGTTATATAAAAATGGTGGAGATTATTTGCAGAACAGTATTGATGGATTACGAACAGAAATTGAAAAAGCTCGTAAGCTAAGCAATGGTGTAATTGGAGTAAATATAATGGTAGCATTATCCAACTATGCTGATATGGTAAAGACATCCATAGAAGCAGGGATTGACATCATATTTTCGGGTGCAGGGTTACCGCTTGACCTCCCTTCATATCTTACGCCGGGTTGCAATACACAGCTGGTTCCCATAGTTTCATCAGCCAGGGCGGCTGAGCTGATTTGTAATAAATGGTACAGTACTTATGGTTATATACCTGCTGCCGTTGTTGTTGAAGGTCCGAAAGCGGGTGGACACCTGGGCTTTAAATTGCAACAAATTGAAGATGAAGCTTTTTCTCTTGAACAACTGGTACCTCAAGTTGTTAAGGTGACCAAGGCTTTTGGTGCCATGCATGGGTGTAAAATACCGGTAATTGCTGCTGGTGGTGTTTATACCGGAGGTGATATACATCGATTGTTCATGCTGGGAGCCTCAGCCGTGCAAATGGGGACAAGGTTTGTTGCTACCGTTGAATGTGACGCTACCGAGGAGTTTAAACAAGCATATGTAAGTGCTAAAGAAGAAGACGTGAGAATCATACAAAGTCCGGTTGGAATGCCTGGCAGAGCTATTAATTCACCATTTCTTGAAGCAGTGGAAGCGGGTGAACGTAAACCCAAATCCTGCCCGGTGAATTGCATAAAAACTTGTCAGGTTGATAAAGTGCCCTATTGTATCATTGGCTCATTAACCGCT
Source organism: Bacteroidota bacterium (assembly GCA_023428585.1). Classification (GTDB taxonomy): domain Bacteria; phylum Bacteroidota; class Bacteroidia; order Bacteroidales; family Lentimicrobiaceae; genus Lentimicrobium. The sequence goes on along the minus strand of JAEYXG010000275.1, from coordinate 1,153 downwards.
GCTCTAAGAGGCAACTTTTCAAAGGGTTATGCTTTTGCAGGAAGCAATGTATGGAGAATTGATAAAGTTACAACTGTCAAACATTTGGTAAATGAGCTTATGCAGCAATACAATGAAAATCTGAAGACGGCTGCAATAAAGCCGTTATGTATGGTTTCATAAAACGAGTTGATAAAATATTTTATATTTTTATGTTAGTGATTGTAAAATGTTTATTATCTTTGAGCAAATAATAGCAATAATGAATATGCTTCAACAATTTAAGTCATCAAGTTAATCAGCAGAAGAAAACTCTATATTTTATAAAGCCGGGGTTTTCTCCGGCTTTGTTTTTTTATTGGAATACTAATACTCACAATTATGAATGAAATAATAATAAGCTCATTGGATGCTGCCCGAATACAAAGTTGTATTGATAAGGCACGGGCAGGCGGATTAAATGTACCTGTAAATCTGGTGCCTTTATCAAACGAAATAGATAGGGCAATTAAAATCAAGCCCGAAAAAATGCCTGGTGATGTTGTCACCATGAATTCAATTGTTAAACTTCAGAATACCAATAACGGCAAGGAAATGCAGATACAGATAGTGTATCCTCAGGATGCTGATTTCAGCAAGCAGAAAATATCCATTTTTGCTCCGGTAGGAACAGCCCTATTGGGTTACAGAAAGGGGGATAGAGTAAAATGGAGTACCCCAAACGGCATAACTGAATTTGTTATACTGGATATCGTGTATCAACCAGAGTCGGAGGGTAATTACGATCTATAATCTAAAAACTTCTCTGATTTAAACTTTTAGGAAATCAGCCATCTTTTGCATTGCCAATGCACGATGGCTGATTTTGTTTTTCAGATCAGGCGGTAATTCGGCAATGGTTTTAGTGTATCCATCAGGTACAAACACAGGATCATACCCGAAGCCGTGAATCCCTTTCTTTTCACTGATGATAGTGCCTTCAAGTATCCCTTCAAACCGGTGTTCCTTGCCATTAATGAGAAGAGATACAACAGTGCGGAAGCGTGCCTTGCGGTTCGTTTCACCTTTGAGATTCTCAAGGAGTTTAGACGTATTCAAATCAAAATCATGTGTATCACCTGCATAACGGGCTGAATAGACTCCAGGTGCACCATTGAGGGCTTCCACCTCAAGG
>JAEYXG010000274.1 GCA_023428585.1 Bacteroidota bacterium | reverse complement strand
CCCCAAAAGCAGCACGTGCTGGTGGATTCTCAGTAAAATAACTGCCGTATACTTCATTCATCAATGGGAAATTTGCCATATCACTCAATAAACATGTACACTTAACAACATCAGAATATTGGTAGCCGGCTGCTTGAAGTATTGCACCAATGTTCTTCATTACCCTATCGGTTTGTTCCTTGATGTCTCCCTCTATCAGTTTGCCTGTTGCGGGATCAATAGGCACCTGACCTGAAATATACAAAAAACCATTCTTCTCAATTGCCTGACTGTAAGGGCCAATTGCTCTTGGAGCACTCTCTGTAAAAATTACTTTTTTCATGATTGATATGCTTAAGTTTATTATTTCAATTAATGAATGGTCAAAATTAGCAATTAAATGTCAGTCTTTAGTCCTTCAATGCGAACTAAACAGGCTTATTAATGTTAACCATCTAGAAGCTAGTTGATTAAAAAATAAAAAGGAGGTAAGGTGAGATGATTGACAAGATTAAGGCTATGGTAAGGGAGTTCTCTGACGATGCTATTGTAAAAAACACATCCATTCCCAATGACATGAATGATATAGCAATTGAAACTACAGCTGCATCATTGATAGAGCATATTCATCAGGAAGCAGTTATTGGTTATGGGAGGTCATTATTAAACTTATTCCGGGTGAATGAAGACCCTGTGCTTAATCCATCAGTGGAGCGAATTTCAAACAGAGTTGCTGTTGACCTGGCCAAAAGACTTGATATAGACAATTCAGCTGCATTTGGTGTTGTGACCAGGATTATACCACATATTGTAAATAGAATACGTATTAAAATGAAAAATCCAGATGACCATGAATTTGATCTAAATCAGATGATGCGCACTTTTAGCGACAGGGATTGGTAATAAAGTTCTGTCGGTGATTTTATTTATGAGTAAGTTGAAATCCTTGAAATAGTCAGAAGGAATATTACGGCTTATACATTATTGTTTTCCACCTGTTCAGGCAAATAAAAAGAAAAAGTTGCACCCAAACCCTCGGCACCATCAGCCCATATCTTACCCCCATGTTTAAGTATTACCCGTTGTACAATAGCTAAACCGGCACCCGTTCCCTTAAACTCCTGCTGTGAGTGAAGTCGTTGAAATGCATCAAATATCTTCCCTGCATATTGCATGTTGAATCCTGCGCCATTATCTTTCACACTATAATAGGATTTGGAATTTTCAACATAGCCATTGATCTCAATAAGTGGTTTTTCTTTTCTTGAACTAAACTTTACAGCATTGGAAATAAGGTTAATCCATACTTGTTTTAATAAAGAAACATCACCAAAAGTTGAAGGGAGGTTGCCTATCTTGAATTCAACGTTAGATAACGGTTCTTTTTCGCCCACTTCAGAAATTGCATTTTGAACCAGTTGGTTCATATCAACCTTTTCTCTACGTATTTCGGAAGTGCTTGATTTAGAGAAAGCAAGCAAATCTTCAATTAAAGTACCCATCTTAAGTGAATTCGCCCTAATACGACTGCAAAGCCTCAAACCCTCTTCATCCAATTGATCAGTATAGTTCTCCTGGAGTATCTGGGTCAATCCATTAATTCCTCTAACCGGTGCGGTTAGGTCGTGTGAAACCGTATAAGCAAAGGCTTCCAGATCTTTATTAACAGATTTTAATTGAGCAGTTCGTTCTTCTATTCGATGCTCTAACTCGGTATTTAGCTCAATGATTTTTTGTTCTGTCTTTTTACGTGTTGAGATATCTCTAATAATAAGACTGGCCTTCTTGTTATCGTATGCATCAAAGAATATGGCAGACGACAATTCTGTTTCAAGCAATGAGCCATCCTTTTTTATGAATCTAAGTTCACCGACAGCAAAACCGTTATTATCACGTTTGTGAAAGAACGGCAGATAATTTCTGTCTGTCTTATCAATGAGAGTAGTTCTTTTCATTTGTTTCAACTCACTCTCAGTGAATCCTAATAATCGGCATGCCGCCTGGTTTACCTCTATAATTTCACCCTCAGGCGTAGTAAGAATCATTGCATCAAGGCTATGCTCAAAAAAGGCTCTGTATTTCTGTTCACTTTCCACAAGAGCTTTTTCAGACTGTTTCCGTTGAGTAACATCCTGAAAGGCACCTTTAAGTTTTACAACCTTACCATTCTCAATTTCAGGCATTCCAAAAGTATGCACCCATTTATGTGTACCATCACGAAGCACAATTTCCAATTCCAGATCATAAGGAGTCAAATTTGTCAATGCTTCATTTATTGCCTTGGTAACAAGCTTTTTGGATTCCTCCGTATAAAAACTGAGACCGATGTCTCTACTGGTTTCATCCTCAGGGTCCAGGCCATGAATGCGTGCCACTTCTTCTGTCCAGGTTCCATCACCGGTTTCAGGATCAAATTCCCACCCCCCGATCTTTGCTATTCGCCCCATTTCCTTAAGAAGGTACTCCTGATAACTGATAGCTTTTGCTGTGTTCTTCCTATATGTAATGTCGCGAATAAAGACCAGGCCAGCAGGCTTACCTTCATGTTCAATAGGCTGGGATGCGGTCTCCAGAAACAGGTCATTCCCATCCAAAGTCAAAAAATGCAATTCAACCAATTCATTGACAGGTTGCCTTAAATTAAGCACCCTATTAATCCTCTCCATAACAGTTCCTCTAGATTCCGGATGCACCAAATCAAGAATCTCTTTCCCAACCAGTTCAGCTTCACTTCTAGCATTAAACAGTGCTAATGTCCGCTCATTAACATATACAAATTTACTATCAACCTGAACAAAGATTGGATCAGGTGCACCTTCTACAATCTGCCTGAACCTTGTTTCACTGCTTTTTAGGCTATTTTCTATTTTACGTTGTTCAGTAACATCAGTTGCCATTATATGACGAGCTTCTCTTCCTTTAAACATAAAGGGGAAGCCTACGATATTAACAAGAATGATTTCCCCGTTCTTTTTCTTATGATACCAGTCGCCTGATTTGCTTACTGACCCTCTTGAAAGTTCAATATCCTTAATCAATGCATCAATATATTCGGGGGGGCGGATATCTTTAGCATTCATTGACAAGAATTCCTGCCTGGTATATCCGTATTGTCGTAATGCAGCATCATTGACTTCAAGGAAATCAAGGGT
>JAEYXG010000191.1 GCA_023428585.1 Bacteroidota bacterium | reverse complement strand
CCTTGATAGAGATTGAAGTCATTGCTGCAAAGTAACCAATAAGATATTTGGTTTGCTTATAGTACTTCATCCATTTTTTATTCTTTAATGGGAGTCCTCAGCAGGTACTCCCATTAAAGAATTAATGTTAATAGTATTTCTTTGTCTAATACAAATCCAAAAAATCAGATCTCTATGATCAGGCGATTATCCATTTTTCTGTTAGTGTTACTTTTTAGTGCACGTTTAAGTATCGCAGGGGAAGGTATGTGGCTTCCATTGTTACTTGAACAACTCAATGAATCTGAAATGGTCAGTATGGGAATGCGCATTTCAGCCGAACATATTTATAGTGTTAATAAGTCAAGCCTAAAAGACGCAATTCTTCTTTTTGGACGAGGCTGTACAGCCGAAATAATCTCTGATCAAGGGCTGATTCTCACCAACCATCACTGCGGTTATGGTCAGATACAGCGTCATAGTACACTTGAGCATGATTATCTTACTGATGGTTTTTGGGCAATGGATAAAACCCAGGAATTGCCTAATCCGGGTTTAACGGTTACTTTACTTATCCGCATGGAAGATGTTACTGCCCTTGCGCTGGATGGTGTGAAGGAAGGTATAACCGAGAAGGAAAGATCTGAAATCATCAAAAACAACATCAGCAAGATAGAGGCCAATGCAACCAAGGGAACTTCGTATGGTGCCCGGGTAAGGCCATTTTATTATGGCAACCAGTATTATTTATTTATCACCCAAACATTCAATGATGTGCGTTTAGTTGGTGCACCACCATCAAATATTGGCAAATTCGGTGGTGATACTGACAACTGGATGTGGCCTAGGCATACAGGCGATTTTTCATTGTTCCGTATCTATGTTAATAAGGATAACGAACCTGCTGAATACTCACCTGATAATGTTCCCTACAAGCCTAAGTCACACATACCGGTATCCCTTAAAGGAGTTGATGAAGGTGATTTTACTTTCGTTTTCGGATATCCGGGACAAACCCAGGAATATCTACCTTCATTTGCCATTGAAATGATTACCGGCCATGAGAACCCTGTTGCTATCCGCCTAAGGGTGAAAAGGCTTGAGATCTTTGATAATTATATGAATCAATCAAGTCTTGTACGTATCCAGTATTCAGCCAAACATGCAGGTGTAGCAAACTACTGGAAGAAAATGATTGGTGAAAACCGCGGTATCAACAAACTAGATGCCATTGAAAAGAAGCAGGCTTTTGAAACTGAATTCATTAAATGGTCGCAATCTGATCCTGCACTTCAAGGCAAATATGGACAACTGATCTCTTCCTTCCAGAAAACGTATAATGAACTCCTGCCTCTCAATGTTACGGAAACCTATCTGATTGAAGGAGGCCTGGGTGTTGAACTGTTTACCTTTGCAAGGAGATTTAATAAACTTGTAGAGATGAGTAAGGATAAAACCGTTACGGAAAAGGAAATGGAGGAGGTTTTAAATCAACTGAAAAACGGAGTTTCAGGTTACTTTAAAAATTATCATCAGCCTCTTGATAAAAAGGTATTCGCAACATTGATGGCTGATTGGTTTGCTAATCAGCCTGATGCCCTTATTCCGGCGGAACTTAGGACTGAAAGGGCGAGATATGCCGGTTTTGATGATTGGGCCAATGCCTTGTATCAGAAAAGTGTCTTGACTGATTCAGTCAAGGTCAGGAAACTCTTGAATGGAATTAAGGGTAAGAATTGTAAGAGAATAGCAAAGGACCCTGCCTATATTTTATCATCTGCCATATACAATTATTATATTACCCAGATTATGCCTGTAACGGGTATACTTTTATCAAGACTTGATAGCTTACAGCGCATATATATGACTGCCCAAATGGAATTCCAGCCATCTAAAAGGTTTTACCCTGATGCGAATTCCACTTTAAGGGTAACCTATGGTAAAGTTGATGATTATTTTCCTCGCGATGCTGTTAAATATGACTATTATACAACATTGGAAGGTATTATGGAAAAAGAAGATCCAACGGTGTATGATTATGTTGTTGAATCCAAACTTAAGAAGCTATATGAAGCCCGTGATTATGGCCCTTATTCTGCTACCGATGGCACTATGCGTGTGGCTTTTACTGCCAGCAATCATACCACAGGGGGAAATTCAGGCAGTCCGGTACTCAATGCCGACGGACATCTTGTCGGGGTTAATTTTGACCGTAACTGGGAGGGTACCATGAGCGATCTTATGTATGATCCTGATCAATGCCGCAACATCTCACTCGATATACGTTATTGTCTATTTGTTATCGATAAGTTTGCTGGTGCAGGACACCTGGTGGATGAAATGACTATCATCAGATAATTGTTCTTGAACGGTTGTGACAACAAGCTAATGCAGGTTTTATAGAGATGATAATGAGAATGATGCATGTTATGAGATATTTTTTGAATCAAGAACATTATAGTCCCATTTCCCTGTTCGCAAAACTCAGAAGCTTAGTGAACAAATCAACAGGAAGAGCCAAACTGTTATTCCTTTTGGTGTTGAGTCAGATATTGTTATTTGTCCCGTCATTTTCCCAGATTAATGAACCGTATACGATTCATTTAGAGGAGTCTGAATACTATGGCACTCTGGGTCAGATGTCTACTGCTCAATATGACAGTTTGAACTGTTTGCATAATACTTCAGTAGACCGCCTTGACAATAAAGGAATGGAAACTCGGGAACTCAATAGGAGGGTCTTTGGATACCATCCTTACTGGATGGGAGGTGCCTGGCATAATTACCGATGGGATTTGCTAAGTGACCTCTGTTATTTTTCCTATGAGGTTGATCCATCAACGGGGAATGCGGTTACCATTCATGATTTTATGACAGATGCGGTAATTGATACCGCTTTGGCAAAAGGTGTGAAGGTTCATTTATGCGTTACACTATTTTCTGATCATTCCTCATTTTTCAATAGTGCTTCCAGTCAACAAGCGCTTATCAATAACCTGATATTGTTGGTTACTTCAAGAGGAATTCAAGGAATTAACATCGATTTTGAAGCGGTTCCTTCATCGCAAAGCGCCGGGCTTACATCATTCATACAAACATTATCCATGCAGTTGCAAAGTGAATTGCCTGCTGTGGAACTCAGTATTGCATCGCCGGCCGTTAACTGGAATAACACATTTGATATTACTGCCTTGACACCATGGCTTGACTTTTATATGGTTATGACCTATGATTACTATTATGGCGGAAGTTCTTTGGCAGGTCCTGTGTCTGGGTTTTGGCCGCTTACATCTTCTTTCAATTATAGTGTGAGCCATTCCATCACTTATTATCAATCTAAGGGTGTTGAACCAGGTAAGCTTATTTTAGGGGTGCCTTATTATGGAAGGGAATGGCCCGTTCAGTCCAATACTCTACCTGCCCAAACTACCGGCAGCGGTGTGTCATTAACATATCGGCAGATTGTGGGTGGCGGTAATAGTCATTACATTCCTGCCAATCTATATTGGGATTATAGAAGTTATAATCCTTACTATAGTTATGACAATAGCGGATGGAATCAATGCTTTTTTGATAATACCAGAAGCTTGGGATTAAAATACAATTTTGTAAATCGACGGTTACTGGGAGGTATCGGAATATGGGCATTAGGTTATGATAATGGGCGAAATGAATTATGGAATCTTATAGAGGAGAAGTTTACCGGAGTGGCAGAGGAGATGTGTCGTGATACATTGTATGACAATGGTGGCCCCTGGTGGGGCTATAAGAATAATGAAATATATACGGAAACGGTAAAGTCAGCATATGATGGGCCTTTAAGCATTGACTTCACTGCTCTGAGCCTTGAATCCGGTTATGATTCACTATGGGTTTACGATGGAGGTTCAGTCAATGCGCCTTTGCTGGCTGCTATCTCAGGTACTGAAACCGGAAGCAATGATGAGATAAATGGTGTAAATTCAATATTGAGCTTGTCAACATCTTCAAATATCTTCACTATTCAATTCAAATCTGATAGTATAAATTCCAGGGCAGGATATGAATTGGTATGGAGTTGCCCCACTGCTTCCATCAGGGAGATTGATAACAGGGATCAGCCGTTTTCTGTGTTCCCTAATCCTGTGCAAAGTGGACGTGCCCTAAAAGTTAGTGGAATAAATGATACACCTGAATCTTATCAATTGATATATCCGGGAGGTAAGATTATTTCAATAGGTAAGCTTGCCAATGGTCAATTCACTATACCTCACAATATTTCAGGAGTTGTAATTGTAAGGATTCTGGGGAGTTCAACCTCCGGCAATTATAAATTACTGGTCACACCGGGTATGTAATGCTTATAAATCAGAAAGCCCCCTGGTTCAAAGTGTTTCATGGAGCTTCCTGATCTCAAGATTGTTTCTGTTGTTTGCCATGGTTGTGGTTAAGCTGATTTGGACTTAGTATTTTGTAAATCAGCATAAGGCATAACCAAATCTATATAATTACCAGTGAAATTACCTTATAAGGAATTTTATTGCAAAGGGGTTGACACCGGCAGGAAATGATGATTTTAACTTGCCATCGGTGCCGAAACAATACACGGTTCCCTGACTAATAAAATCTTTTGCATCACTTATATATACATCATTTGAATTGGGGTCGGCTGCAATACCGTAAACTGCATTTATCACAGTGCCATCTGTAATGAAGTTTGATCTGATTATCTGCTCTGTCTTTACATTCAACATCATGATGCTTGACCCGGAAGATCCCATGTAATCGTAATGATACACATAGGCAGTGTCACCCTTGATTGTCAGATTATAAGCGTCAAAGTCTTCAAACGTGTGTTTTACTGTCTGTGTTGACGAATCTATAATCTTCAGCCTCATTTTTACATCACCATAATTACCGCGGGTTATCACATAAATATCCCCATAATCATCAGCTTTCAGAGTGTATGGATTTGTGCCTACTTCAATCTTGGTTACTTCCCTTAAAGTTATGGGATCAATGACTGACACCGTGTTGTCATAATCAGGGAAATTGAGACCGCCGGAGTTTGAAACCCATACTTTCCCGTTGGCAGTCAAGAGGGCATCGGGATTCAAACCTACTTCAATGACTTTCACAATCTCAAGTGTTGCAGTATCAATTACTGATACAGTACCATCATAAGCTGAAACAAAGATATTGCTGCCAAAGCCTGTTATTGCCGATGGTTGCTGTGGCGTGCCATCTTTTATGAAACTTATTTGCTTTATACTTTCAAAAGTAACGGCATCAACTATTTCAAGCTGACTGGATATATTTGTTACAATATATGCTTTGCTGCCATAAATGTATAAGTCGGCACCGGTATCACCAAGTTCACGATCATTTTGAGCTTTAAAGTAATCGGGAGTAACTACCTGGTTCTCCAAATTCAACAAAGTAACGGAGGCGTTATTCCCACTGTATGACCCCTGGTTCAAAACATAAATTGCCCTGCTTTCAGGAATCTCTACCGGAATTTCAGGATTATTATCATCGGGTTCTTTTTTACACGATACCGATGTAACAAACAGTATTAATAAAAAATAAAGCAATGCCTTTTGACCATAATTGCCTAACATTAATAAGTTGGGAAATGATTTTGTGAGTTTGGTAAGATTTTTTTTCATCCGTTGGTTTATTTAAAGTGTAACATATAGATTTAAATAGTAAGCTCTACCGGTCATTGGGAATCCTCTTACTACTTCATATTGGTGATTCATAATATTGACTGCTTCGGCCTTCATCCTATACTCCCTGTTATTGATCTTTTTTAGCCAGCTGACAGTAAGATCAGTAGAGATCCATGATTCCAGAAGATTTTCGCGTGTATTATAGCCGGTTGTGTATCTATACCCATTGAAAAGCGTATTAATGCCTACGCCCATGTTTCGATAATACAATGTAGCTAAACCACCTGCAGTTTCAAAAGGTATATAGGCAATCTGGTGCTTATAGGTATCTTTGCTATTATCGGTTACATCAACAGCATACTGATATGTATAATTCCCACTAACATTAATTGACCACGCTTGATTTAAATGTTTAACTATCTCAGCATAAAGTTCAAGCCCTTTAATATCAACTTTTCCAATATTTTGAGTGCTCCAGATGAATAGATTGTGAGTGGGTATTGTAACAATCTTATTCGTTACTTTATTGATGAAGCCGTCAACCTTGATATTGAGACCTATGCTATTGTTAAAGGCTTTGCTGAACAGGATTCCCATATCAACCATTGATGCTATTTCAGGGTTAAGTCTGTTATTGCCTGATATAGTATAATAGAGATCATTGAATGATGGCATTCTATATATATTCTTGTACATAAAGCGTACCTTGAGTGCATGGTTATGAGTTAATGCCTTTATCAGTGAAATAGCCGGTGACAATCGGAAGTAGTTTTTATTTCCATTGCCTTCACTCATATCCCTGGCCAAAGTCATGAGCAGGCTTCCCTGTATTTCAAGACCTTTATTGTCGTATTGCAATACACCGGCGTTCAGAGATGTAACTCTTGAAGGCTCACTGATAGAATACGCGTTTGTTTTCAGTTTATTGAAAAGAAGATCGGTTGCCAATGAAAAATTCAATCCTGTAAACAGTGGCAGGGCAATAACTTCTGAAATGTAATATTCCTGCTGATCGTATTCATTTCTTAATCCACCCGACTGGTTTTGAAAATCAGGATCCCTATATGTTAAGTTGGTTCCCGAGAATCCAATGCTTGACTGTATTCTAAGGAAGGATTTCCTGTTGTTTTCAAATTGCATGCTGGCTTTAAAGTCCTTGTTTTCCAATCGCTGCCTGGAATAGGGATTATAGAGAATTACGGCCCCCGGCAAACCTCTATTGGAATAATACCAGTTGGCTCTTACTCTCATCATGCTGCTGTCATTGAAAAGTATCTTGGTTAAAAATTGAGCATTTAGTGTTTCAATATCTGAGTTTTCTCTTTTTTGTTCTGTAGTAGAGGTCCCATTATGAATAATAAATGGGAAATTGCCTTTTGTTTTATAGTAATTTAGTCTGATACCGGCAGTAAGGTTGTTTGTAAGCTTTGAATCAATACTTGCAGTAGGATTAAAGGTATTATATGATCCTGCCTTGGCTGACAGATTTATAAAGGTATTTTTATTTAGAAAATCCGGTTCTTTCGAGTCAATTTCCAATACACTGGCATACGCATATAAAGTTGCAGGCTTAAGTTTGAATTCAGGTTGACCTAATGATAACCTGATATTACTGATATCCTGAAGGGCAATCCTTCCGATGTCTATTTGTCCGGTTGCGGCATCACTTTCGGGTTGTCCATCAACGAAGACTCCCGTATGGTTTGAGCCCAAACTGCGGATCATTACCGTTTTAAGCCCCCCAATACCACCAAAGTCCTTGATTACAACTCCTGAAAAGTTCCTGATTGCTTCCGCTACGCTTGCCGAAGGGATGGCATTCAGCTTCTTAAGGGAAATTTGCTGAACAGGATTGGGTGAACTTGTTGAAACTTCCGGCCTGATACCTAAAACCTCCACTTCCTTTAGATGAATGGTATCATGTTGTGCATAGGTTGTGTAAGGTGACAATGCCAAGAATAATGTTATAAGTATTAATCCGGTTGAAGGTTTGAAAGTATCACGAAACAAATATGTAAAGTCATACCACCTGCTTGGTTCGTGATTGGATGCTATTGGACATTGATTAATCAGCATTGTCTTTGATATTATTTAAATAAATAAAATCAATGGATTTTGCTCTTGCGTTTGAATTTCTATTATGTGCACCTTGACTAATAGAAAGAAACCGGCATGCAGTTCATTCACCGTAAACTACAAAATCCATCATTCATTGGCTGGTCTTCTGACTTGTTCCGGTCTTGGCGCCTTCCCATCACTCCCTGGCAGGAGCATTCTTGATAGTGACTTGATGCCAATCCTTTAAAGGAACTTACAGCAGCGGGAACTGTTGCCGAATTGCACGGCATTCCCAATTATCCTTTTTACTGGACCAATGTTGTGCAAATGTACAGTAAATTAGTTATGCCAAAAGAAATTTCAGTGAAATTATATCTTCAAAATAGCTCCGTCTCTCTAAAGTCATTATATTTAACATGTTGAACAAATCTATAGTTTTTAACTGATATTTGCTTTTGCTTCGTCAGGTGGAATGGCTGACGTACTTGCCTCTAATAAGAAAATATCTTAACTAAATAGTATAATACCATGAGATCAAACTTGATAGCTGACCCGAAAATTATTGCTGAACCGGGTAAGAACCACAGGGTAAAGGATTTTAATCCTGACTATACAGCGCACCTCGGGAATAAGGAGCAAGGCAAAGAGCTTCTTGAGGATAATGTAAAACAACTGATTGAGTTGCAGGAGAAGTTGTATGGTCATAACCGTCACTCTATTCTGTTGATATTCCAGGCAATGGACGCTGCCGGTAAGGATGGAACCATCAAGCATGTTATGTCGGGTTTGAACCCTCAGGGGTGTGAAGTGTATAGTTTTAAAACTCCCTCAGCTGTTGAATTGGACCATGATTATATTTGGCGAACCTATAAGTGCTTGCCAGAAAGGGGTAGGTTCGGCATTTTTAATCGTTCGTATTATGAAGAGGTACTTGTGGTTAAGGTGCACCCTCAATTCCTGCTTGCACAAAATTTACCGGGAGTAACTTCCGTTGATTCCATTGACAATGATTTCTGGAAGAGGCGTTACCGCCAAATAAATGATATGGAGCGGCATCTCGTTGAAAATGGTGTTATCATCCTTAAGTTTTTCCTGAACGTTTCTAAAAAGGAACAGAAAAAACGTTTCCTTGACCGAATTGAAGATCCTAACAAAAACTGGAAGTTCTCAAGTGGAGATGTAAAAGAGCGGCAATACTGGGATGATTATATGAATGCATATAGTGATATGCTTACGCAAACCTCTACCGAATTTGCACCATGGTTTGTTATACCGGCTGACCATAAATGGTTCATGAGATATGCCGTAAGTAATATTATAATCAATAGATTGAAGGATCTTGAAATTGACTTTCCAACCATGCCGGTTTCTGAAAAGGAAGAACTGGAGAAATCCAAACAGATGCTCCTGAATGAAATTGACTGATAAATATTTAATTATCAACCCATTAAGTCATAAAGTTGAAGCTTAAAATCAACAATGCCATTATATAGAGTAATAAGTATTCAATTCACTGAATACTTATTATAGTGCCATCCTTTACAGTTCAGAAGGAGTAAGCTATACCTCCCATAAGGTTGAATCTGTATGAAGGATAATTATTCCATAAATAATAACGGGAATTTGTAAGATTGTTAAAGTTGATGAATGCCGAAAGTACTTTTGTATATCTGTATTCAATGCCAAGGCTGATATCTAAAAATCCATCAATGGCAGAGGATGTAAATCCTTCAGTAGAACTCAGGATACGTGCATATTGCTTACTGTGTGCTGCAACATTTGCCCTGAATACTATTTTATTCTGTATCTGGTACATGCCATCTACACCAACCTTAAGAACAGGGGTATGAAATGCATGATTCAGACTATCAAGACTCCATGACTCAATCTCAGTATAGGCCTTTACATTTATTCTCTCAGCAGTATGATACTGAGCTTCCAGGCGACCTTTAATAACGTTGCCGTCATCATGTATGAGTGTAAACCGGTTAAAAGGAACATTGTTATAATCATTTACGAAGAAGTAAGCATTAGCCACTGAGCTTGAGCGAACAGAAGCACTGAAATCAAAATACTCACCTGCACGTGCACGGAGCCCGGCGTAAAAAGTAAACTTCTCCCTCATGTACTTTAGGGGAAGTACAGATTGAAGAAACGGATTGATATCACTTAACTCATCAAATCCCTGTCTTTTTACATTCCCTGTAATACCTGCATGAACAACCAATGCATCATCAATCAACCTTAACTGCCCTTCGGCAAATGGGAAGAGGTATGCTTTTGAAACAGTGTCAATTTTAAAGTTAAGATTTATCCCTGCTTTGATGGTATATTCATTAAAGCTTGTACTAATGAATGGTTTTAATGATACCAGCGTATTATTCTGCTTAAGCAAACTGTCCTTATAGGCAACATAACTTACATCAGCTGTTAATCCCAATTGCTGGTAATCAGTGAAATCCAGAAGTTCAAATTGCTTATCTGCACCTGCCCTAAGTTCAAGGGTCGTTTCACGGGTCTCATACAGATCACTGAGATTTTTTATTCTAAGGTTTCCGAAGTGATTAATTCGATCGTTATCCTTATAGTTCGATTTTATGCCAAAACTTCCATGTATTCGTGCAAATCTTTGTTTCAAATCATCATCCTTATAGGTATAGGCTAATGGAAGTGATGATTCATTAAATTCTTCTTTGAGGAAACCATAATGATGAACCACGTTGCGGCGGAATCCAAGATCTGCGGAAATGGTGTGATTGTCAAGGAATTTTTGTCCGTACAAGTCAATCTGATTATGGCTGTTGCTTGAAATAGGATGGTTTTCTATTTCACCGGATGAAGAAATATGCTTAATGTGAATGCCAAGCGAATGTGTTTCTGACCTCAATGAACTGGCATATAGGTCAATAAATGGAGTGGTATATGTGCCCATCCCTGCCTTGACATAATTCCTGTAAAGTTTTTTCAATGGCTCACTTACCAGCCTTACTGCTGCAATGCTTTCAGGTTTTAGTGATACCATCATCTGAGCAGGTTCATTATTGTATGTCATTGCCGGAAGGTTGACTTCCGTCTCATTTTCAGGAGGTTCAATATTTATCTTATCTGAATCAGGAATGCTTGGTTCAAAGGCAGCGGTAACCGTGACTTCTTCATTGATTGTTTGTGCCATGAGCCTGGATGAATTGCCTATTGATAATAAGTATGCAATTGCTATCATGCTCGTGGCTATATATCTGAATCTTGTGCTCATCTTGCTTATGGTCTTATTTAATTTGAATGCTTTCTTCTGCTTCATTGTCCATGACTTTAGGGCTCACTGACCTTTCAGTGCTTTCTATCTGTGCCAACTTGTCCATCGCCACTTTCTTCAAATCATCGCCTTCATAGTTATCTATGATACTCTGAAGTGTCTGTTTTGCCTGGAGAACGTTATCCTGGAT
>JAEYXG010000136.1 GCA_023428585.1 Bacteroidota bacterium | reverse complement strand
GGATCCAGGTAATAATCCCACACATGTGTGTTTATCTCCACACCAAATTTTGGCCTGTAGTACAATCCTTCTATTATCCTTATCTCAGCACCCATGTTACCCGCCACCTGACGGTCAATGTTCTTCTGATCTGGGCCTTCCATATAGGCTACCGGATTCTCCCATGATGGTTGAAATGGATTGGGATCAAACCATCCAACCTGATTGGGATCATCACTATATATATTCAGGAATGGTGGTGTGTTCAGCGCACTCATAATAACTCCACCTCTTCCCGAACTTAAATTGTCAGGCGTATCCTTTGAAGAAAATTGGGAAACCGACAAACCGGTGTTTATTTTTAACCATGGTCTTAGTTCATTATCCAGATTCAACCGAATTGAATAGCGGTCAAAGCTTGCCGGACGTACAATCCCCTCTTCTGTCAGGTAATTGCCTGATATATAATATCTATTCTTACTGTCACCTCCACTAACTGATAGCTGATACGACTGCGTATGACCCGTTCCAAATACCTCATCGCTCCAATTGGTATATCCTGTTTCCGAAGGATCGATGCTACCCGGTGAGATTTCTTCCATCAGATCACGGTACTGCTTTGTAGTTAAAACATCAATCGGTTTTCTAAGGTTCGACATACCATAATAGGTATTGAAGCTAATGAGTGGTTTGTTTTCTTCACCTCTTTTAGTGGTGATAATAACAACACCATTGGCACCACGTGAACCGTAGATTGCAGCTGATGTTGCATCTTTTAACACAGTCATATTGGCAATATCATTGGGATTCAACCCCCTGATATCAGCACCAATGATTCCATCCACCACATACAATGGCTCATTTGATGATAAAACCGATGTTGCACCTCTAACCCTTACACTCATTGAAGCCCCGGGTTTTCCTGAATTTTGTACAACCTGTACACCAGCTGCCTTGCCTTGTAATGCCTGGGCTGCTGATACAATAGGCCTTTCGGCAATCGCTTCCTCGTCCACAACAACCACTGCTGTACTTACATCCTTTTTTCTTTGAACACCATAGCCAATGACAATTACCTCATTCAATTCTGTAAGTTCTTCAACCAGTGTTACATTAATTGTGTTCTGTGTTCCAATTTGAATTTCTTGCGGTGTATAGCCTATAAAGCTAAAACGCAAGGTCCCCTGTCCGGCATTGAGGCTGTATTTCCCCTCCAAATCAGTAACAGTACCTGTACCAGTACCCACAAGCAATACTGTTACTCCGGGCAAACCTTGTCCGGCCTCGTCAGTAACGGTACCCGTAATCACCCTGCCCTGCGACCAGGCATAAAGGGTGAACAGGGATAAAAACAACAGTGTAATTATTTTTTTCATATCCTATTATATTGGTTTCTAATGACTATTCCATTATTAAAGTAGTTCTCAATTCATGCAGAAGCATTCATCTTGCTATTGTCTAATTGAATGTAATGCCTGTCGATTATCTGGTTGCTTCATTTGCATATACCCTAACATAATCAACTTCCATACGGGCAGTTGTTAGTGATGGTTCAATGCCATTTTTCAAATTGTTGGTTTCATATTGTGTATCACTCCCCCAGTTTCCACCCATTGCTATATTCATAATAATGAAGAAAGGTGAATCAAAGGGCCAGGTGTCTTCATTTTTTACTGACGGTTTATAGGTATAATACAATTTCCCATCCACCAGAAAATCAATCTTATCTGCTGTGCGGCTAGCTTCATAAGTGTGAAAATCAGTATTAAAATCGGGAACACCATATTCCATTTTATTCACAGTATTGCCATAACTTGATGTTGTATGCAGTGCGCACTGCACAACACCCGGATTTTTGCCTACATGTTCCATAACATCTATTTCACCACCGGCAGGCCAACCAAGCATATCAATATTCTCAGCCAAAAGCCATAAGGCCGGCCATGTGCCACTTCCTGATGGCAGTTTTGCTCTAAAAACAATTTTCCCGTAGGTAAAGTTGAATTTGTTTTTACTTTTTAATCTGGCTGATGTCCATTCATCACCATTCTTATGCGCTTCAATGATCAATGAACCATTCTCCTGACGACAATTAGCCAAATTATCCGT
The DNA here is from genome assembly GCA_023428585.1 of Bacteroidota bacterium. Taxonomy (GTDB): domain Bacteria; phylum Bacteroidota; class Bacteroidia; order Bacteroidales; family Lentimicrobiaceae; genus Lentimicrobium. The sequence goes on along the minus strand of JAEYXG010000136.1, from coordinate 5,748 downwards.
ATAATTCTGTATCTCATTATTGCCATAGCCGGTTGCTCCAATATCATACAACCAGTAGGTGCTATCAGGCAATCCGGTGCCATTGAATTCATCACTCCAAATCAGTGTTTCATCCTTTGAAGTGCAACTGACAGCAACTGTAAGCAGGACCAAAAATTGGAAAATTCTCATGGTTACCATTATTTAAAAAATCAAGAGTGAGATATTTAAAATAATCTCACTCTTGATTAAAAAGAACTTAATACAATAAATTACCTCTCCAGAATTACTGACCATGATGCACCATCAGCTGCATCGCCATTAAGGTCAACAGTCAGGAATAAAAACTCATTAGTTCCATTATTGCCATAACCCAACACTTCATACCTATTAGTAGGTAATCCACCATTTGGAGCAGTAGAGTTTGCATCGTTTTCTCCGCCGTACCATCCTTTGTAGAATCCAACAAAAGCAGCTTCTGAAGCACCATTGGTAAGAACAATGTATGGCCTTTCGCCATCAGTATTCAGTACCCAACTGTGAATAGCCGACTTGAATGGGAAGTCTTGAGTTGCAAGTTCAGAATCAAGATAACAACCTGCAGCCTGTCCTTTGTAACCATCGTTGCGGGCACCACCGTTTGTTTTGTATTCATAGGCACCACCGGCACTGAAGATGAACTCATCGTCCATAATACAAGCCCAACCACCACCTGGCTGCATATCAGCATAAGGAACCTGCCACCAATCGGGGTTACCGAGAGTTGAACCTACAAATACTGAAATAGCCTGATTGCGTATTTTCCAAGCACCGCCCTGTAATAGAGCATCAGTTAAAGTGTTAGGATCACCTAAAAAAATCATTTTAACACCTTCACCCGACCCATTGGCATTTGTTGCAGTCAGTGTAATATTGAATGCTCCTGTTGTGGTATATGTATGGGTTGGATTTAATTCTGTGGAAGTCTGATTATCACCAAAGTCCCATAGATAGCTGGTTGCATTTGTGGTATTGTTAGTTAGAGTAATGGTTGATCCTTCTAACACAAGATCAAAGTTAACAACAGGTTTAGGACCAACTAATGGAGGTTCGTCATTAGGATTATCGTAGTGAACCAAAATCACTCTCCAGTGGCCATTCCCATTGTCATATGTGGTTTCCAGTGCTAAAGTGTCTGTCGAACCTTCTGATAGTTTTGTAATCTTATAGGTTACTGATTCCTGTGGCAGTTTAACCTCCAGGTCTGTACCAATTTTTTGCAAACCAATAAATGCTCCAAGGCCGGTTACAGTCAAATTGCCTTCATCAATGGACCACTGGTGAGTGCCATTATTCCATGCAGATAAATCCTCACCATTAGGACCTCTCATGTCATCAGTTGAATTGCATCGGTCTTTCAGATCATCAGCAAATACTCCGGTTTCACCCCAGTAATCACCCTTTGCATCAAAGACCATATCACCATTTGCTTTGAAAACCCATTCATCGTTAAGCATACATGGGCGGTTTCCCAGTTCATCATTGTTTCGGCCCATAGCCCACCAAATTTCTCCAGGATTAGCTTCAGGTCCACATTCAAGAGGGTACCTTCCTGTAGAAACATCACGAAGCAGTTTCCATGTTTTCTCTGTTCCTCCTGTTAATATTGTCAACAGCTCATTGGCATTAACAATACTAAGGGGTTGTGTAACCTGGTCTGTTCCTCCTTCACCGGTAGCTGTCAGTTTTACCTGGTACTCACCAGCTGCTGTGTATGTATGAGTTGGATTGGTTTCAGTAGAAGTTCCGCCATCACCAAAATCCCAGCTCAATGAAGTGGCATTCTGAGAAGTGCTCGTAAAAGATACCATCAATGAATTCTCTGCATCAATGGTGTAGGTAAATCCCGCTATTACTTCCTTCTTTGGATCATCATCATCCTTCTTACATGATGAAATTACTGTAATTGCCAGGAGTGCTATAAGTACCCAGCTTAGTTTCAATGTTTGTTTCATGGTTTTTAGTTGGTTTTGTTTAAAATCAATGGTTTATAACTATAATTTCATATAGCTTCAATCAAAAAATGCCAACACCCGGCTACCTGTTTACACTATATGTATCCAACAAATAACTCGGTTAATCCATTAGTTTACCTTACGTAATGTACAAAGATAACTCTGATTAGCCCATATAACAAATAATTGGACAATAATCTTTATGGAAACGGCTAATTTTTTTTTGAAAAGGAACATTTTTTCACTTCCATGTTATAAATCAGATCATTTCACCCGACAATGATCTTTATGACCGATTCTTTGTTTTAATATGGTCCAAACAATTATCTTTACATCATCAAATCATATCAGACATGAAATTATACAGGATCCTTCTCCTCATTTTATTGTTTGTTTCTGCAGCATTTCAAACTATAGCTCAGAATAAAACCATCAGTTACTCACCTATTGTTAAAAAAGTAACGGTTTATACTACTGCTGAAAACACCAACTTCAGGCTTACACCAACCTCCAACGACTATTTCAAATCATTTGGACAACCCCTTGAAACCCAGGTGTGCGTTTTTGTTGATCCTACTAAAACTTTTCAGGACTTCGTGGGTATTGGCGGTGCCATTACAGACGCCTCAGCCGAAACTTTTGCAAAACTACCTGTTGATATCCAGGAGCAGGTCTTAACTGCCTATTTTGATAAAGACAAGGGTATAGGTTATAATTTGATCAGAACCAATATCCATAGCTGCGACTTTTCAAGCGGCAGTTATACCTACATAGAGGAGGGCGATACTGAATTAAAGAGTTTCAGCATCAAACACGATAAACAATTCAAAATTCCGCTGATTAAAAAGGCCATAAAAAAAGCAGGCGGCAATGTTACATTCTATGCAAGTCCTTGGAGTCCTCCGGCTTTTATGAAAAACACAAATAATATGCTGCAGGGCGGTAAACTGTTGCCTGAATTCTATCAGCCATGGGCAAATTATTTCGTCAAATTCATCAGGAGCTATGAGGCTGAAGGAATACCGGTTTGGGGAATTACCATTCAAAATGAACCAATGGCCAAACAAACCTGGGAAAGCTGCATCTTCACCGCTGAAGAAGAACGTGATTTCCTGGTTAACAATCTGGGCCCTACCATGCATCAGGAAGGTCTGCAGGATGTTAAAATTATGATGTGGGACCATAACAGGGACCTGATATACCAGCGTGCACAAACTTATTTTGCTGATCCGGAGGTTAAAAAATATGTCTGGGGTTTAGGATTTCACTGGTATGAAGACTGGAGTGGCGGAGATCCTATGTTTGATAACCTCAGGAAGGTTAAGGAAGCTTTTCCTGACATGCATCTGTTCTTCACGGAAGGCACAGCCGAGAACTTTGATTCAACCGAGTATAATATGTGGTCATTGGGCGAGGAGTATGGCGAATCAATGATTCACGATTTCAATAATGGAGCCGAAGGATGGACCGACTGGAATATCCTGTTGGATGAAACAGGAGGCCCGAATCATGTTGGCAACTTCTGTTTCGCCCCATTGCATGGCGATACGCGAACCGGTCAGTTAAAATACACCAATTCCTTTTTCTATATCGGTCACTTTTCAAAGTTTATCCAACCGGGAGCCAAGAGAATCATTGCTTCTCCCAGTCGCAGCCAGCTGTTGTCAACAGCTTTCCTCAATCCCGATGGCTCAGTGGTTGTTATTGTAATGAATCAAACGGACAAGGAAACCGATTACTTTCTGTGGGTAGATGGTCAGGCTGTTCCCGTTAAGAGTCTACCGCATAGCATTGCCACTCTGGTGTTTTGATTACCTTTGCATAAGCTAATTTAGTTTATGTGTAACTTCTTTTCTAGTTTGAAAGATTATCGTCTTTTGACTTTACTGCTTATTTCCACGGCTTTAAGGTTAATCTTGGGCTCTGTTGTTGAACTTGGCAATGACGAGGTTTACTATATCACCTATGCCCTTTATCCTGATCTGAGCCATTTTGACCATCCGCCCATGGTGGGATGGTTTATCCAACTGTTTACCCTCAACCTCACCTTTGATGCTGAAGGCTGGATAAGGCTTGCCTCAATTGTATCAGGCACCTTGAATACCATCATCCTTTACCTGATTGGAACCACCCTTGCCGACAGGCAAACCGGATGGTATGCTGCCCTTCTGTATAACCTATCAATATATGGATTCGTCATAACAGGAATCTTTATTATGCCTGATAGCCCCCAAATGCTGTTCTGGCTGTTGAGTATCCTATTCATAATACTGGCCATAGGTGATTCCAAACCAACGGGTGATATTAATACACCTGCTTCAACACACAATACCGGCATTCAGGCAGGGGCAATTACTTACACAGGCATCTCTGAACAACGCCGGGCATTATTCTTTCTGTTGGCAGGCCTGACCACCGGACTGGCACTCTTGTCAAAGTACACTTCCATTTTTATTATTGCCGGAACATTCTTCTATTTCATGGCACATAAGGAATGGTTTGGCAAATGGTATACCTATGTTGCCGTGCTCATTGCTGTTTTATGTTTTTTACCGGTACTTTTGTGGAACTACCAAAATGATTTTATAAGCTTTACCTTTCATGGCGATAGGGTTGAAGTTACCGATAGATTATTCAGGCTTGATTCATTCGCCACCGAACTTGGAGGCCAGATTCTCTATAATAATCCCTTTAATTTTGGAATAATAGTAGCCGCATTGATAGCCTTTTTCAGGAAAAAAACGGTCTTTAGGGATAATCGCCTGCAATTGCTGGTACATATAGCATTGCCTCTCATTCTTATATTTCTCGGCATTTCACTCTTCCGTTCCACCCTCCCCCACTGGTCAGGGCCCGCCTACGTTACTTTAATACCTTTAGCGGCACTTATGCTCAGGCACTTTACCAAGTGCGGCCATTTAGGCAAAATGCTGCCTAATACGCTTAAATGGAGCTTGGGCTTTATAGTCATATTTCTAACGGTAGCCCTGCTCCAGATATTCAACGGCACTTTTCTGAATAAAGGAATAGATCAGCAAACCGGCAAACGATTAGGTATTAAGGATATAACCCTCGATATGTACGGTTGGAAACAGTTGGGTACCGGTTTCAGCAAACTTTACCATACTGATCTGCAAACAGGCATGATGGACTCAACTGCCGTAATTATCTCACACCGTTGGTTCCCTGCTGCCAATATTGATTACTATGTTGCTCGTCCAAATGATATAACGCTCCACACGATGGCACCTTTAGATCGTACACACAAATATGCATGGATATCAGGATACAGGGGAGGATTCAATCCCGGTATGGACGCCTATTTTATCACTTCAAGCTACGACTATCAGGATCCCCATCATTTATACGATCAGTATTTCACCATAGAAAAGGCTGATACGATACCTATATACCGTCAAAAGGTACTTGTTGAGTATTTCTATATTTGGAGAATGAGAAACCTTAAAGAGCTTCCACCTCAAGAGTGGTCTCCCATCTAATCCCGACACTGATATATTTCCCTTAACCTTTTATAAGCAGTTTGGAAAAATAATACTACTGATTTGTCTATCAGACATAGAATAGCTCAACAACTGTGTATAGTCGTCAGCCTAACCACTAAGTGTCCATAAACAAATCTCTAGATCATCTTGGCAGGATCAACCCATTCATCAAACTGCTCATTGGTTACCAAGCCCAGTTCAATGGCAGCTTGTCGAAGTGTGGTTCCTTCAGCATGTGCTTTCTTAGCAATCTTGGCAGCATTCTCATAACC
>JAEYXG010000119.1 GCA_023428585.1 Bacteroidota bacterium | reverse complement strand
CCCTCTTTACAATAGATGAAGAAACAGGAATGACAGGCTCTTTTCATTTGAAACCAGGCTTGTTGAAAGGTGATATTCTGTTAAATCTCGACTCAGAAGATGAAGGAGAACTCTATTTTGGATGTGCAGGTGGGATTGATGGTACTTTTACTTTCCCGTATACAAAGACTGCTCCAGATAAGGAAACCACGGCTTTGTCAATCAAGGTAACAGGATTAAAGGGTGGCCATTCTGGCATGGATATAATTCTTGGTCGCGGCAACTCCTGTAAAATACTCACACGTTTACTGTGGCATGGTGTTTCTGATCACGGATTGAAGCTTTCATACCTTGAAGCAGGTAATATGAGAAATGCTATTCCTCGTGAAGGATATGCAATTGTTACTGTTCCAAACAGCGAAAAAGCTAAATTTGAAAACTGTATAGGCAAGCTGGCAGATGATATCAAATCAGAGCTATCAGTTACAGAACCAACATTAAATATAAGCGTTACTGATACCAGTATGCCTGCAACAATAATGGATACTGACTCGCAAAACCGTATACTCAGAGCTGTATATGGCTGCCCCAATGGAGTGATGCGTATGAGTGATGCCATGCAGGGATTGGTTGAAACATCAACTAATCTTTCAATAATCAGTACTGACGACAAGGCAGTTGTAATAAAGTGCTTATTAAGAAGCTCAGTAAATTCAGCAAAAGCAGATCTCGCCATTATGATGGGATCAATTTTTGAACTGGCAGGTGCACAGGTAGTTTTTGAAGGTGAATACCCTGGTTGGAAACCAAATCCTGATTCCGCGATCCTTAAAACTATGCAAAAGGTTTATAATGATTATTTTGGCAAAGTACCTGAATTAAAAGCCATTCATGCAGGCTTGGAGTGCGGTTTATTAGGTGCAGTTTATCCAAATTGGGATATGATCTCATTTGGTCCTACCATCCGTTCTCCGCATTCTCCTGACGAAAGAGTTTATATACCTTCGGTAGAAAAATTCTGGATATATCTGTCGGAAACATTGAAAAATATCCCAACAAAGGATGCAATTGCTTAATATACAATGGAATAGGCTGAAATCAGCCTATTCCATTGTTCTTTAAAAAAAAGTAGCAATAAAGTTTGTGGATTAAAGATAAGTTTCTATCTTTGCAGTCCTAAAAAATACGTATATGAGCAAGAGAACATTTCAGCCGTCACAGAGGAAAAGAAGGAACAAACATGGTTTCCGCGAACGTATGTCTACTGCCAATGGACGCAGAGTTCTTGCTGCACGCAGAGCTAAAGGCAGAAAAAAACTCACAGTTTCTGACGAAACAAGGCCTAAATAAGGTACTTACAGCTTCATAGCTGTTGAAAATATAATTAAAAGGAGATAATACGTGTTATCTCCTTTTGTTATGTTATCAAATCAAATTAATGTTGGCCTTTTAGTTTGACGATGCCGGAAATTTCATCCTTCAAATCTGCTTTTATAATCAAAGATTAACTGATAATGCTTAAAAAGCACTAATTTCGCATTATATCAACCTGATAATAAATTCTGCTGAAATGTCATTTCTTAAGTTGATTATTCTTATCCTGTCACTATACCTGTTCTTTAGAATTTTTGCGCTTTACCTTGCCCCCTTTTTAATGAAGTTATTTATTCGTAAAGTTCAACGCCAATTCTATGAACAACACCCTGATTCAAATCCTGAAAACCGCCAACAGAAAGGAAAGATTACCATTCAGAGAATGAAGAAGGAGAATAAGAATGATATCCCTCCTGATTTAGGAGATTATGTTGACTATGAAGAGGTAAAAAACCATCAAACTCCAACCAATGAAAAAGATTGATTTCGCTAAACTGACGCCTCACTTGATGGCCATTGTCATTATGGTGATCATTACATTTGCCTATTTCCATCCTTTGTTGGAAGGAAAGAAATTATTTCAATCTGATATCACTCATTGGAAAGGGATGTCGAAGGAAATTCTTGATTATAGAGAATCTACAGGGAAAGAGGCACTCTGGACCAACAGTATGTTTGGCGGTATGCCCGCATATCAGATATCAGTAAAGCACTATTCAAATTTTATTGCTTTCTTCGACAAGGTCTTTACTCTTAATCTGCCTCATCCGGCCGGTTTGTTGTTTCTTTACTTTATTGGTTTTTATATTTTGTTGGTAAGCCTGCGTGTAAATCCATGGTTGGCTATTGGAGGGGCTCTAGCTTATGCCTTCTCTTCGTATTTCCTCATTATTATTGAAGCAGGGCATAATAGCAAAGCACATGCAATTGGTTATATGGCACCGGTTATAGCAGGTATCTTAATGACGTTTAGAGGGAAAATTTACCTTGGAAGTCTTCTGACTGCCCTGTTTCTATCTCTTGAGCTTAAAGCCAATCACTTACAGATAACTTATTATCTGATGCTCATTGTTGTCCTTTTGGCTATCTGTGTTTTCATTGATTCAATCAGAAATAAAAAAATCAATGAATTCATCAAAGCATCAGGTTTTCTGGTTATTGCTGCAATATTGGCCCTTGCTACAAATATTACTAATCTATGGTCTACCTGGGAGTATGGAAAAGATACAATACGGGGTAAAACTGAGCTCACCACAGAAAAAGAGAACCGAACATCAGGGCTGGATAAGGATTATGCAACCCAATGGAGCTATGGAATAGCAGAGACATACACACTAATGATTCCCAACACAAAAGGTGGCGCCTCTGATGCATTGGGTAATGATGAAAAGGCTATGAAAGGTATAGATCCTCAAATTGCCAGTAATATAGCCGGTCAGAATCATTATTGGGGTGATCAGCCATTTACATCAGGACCGGTTTATGTTGGTGCTATTATTGTCTTTCTTTTTATTCTTGGGCTTTTTATAACGAAAGGCAATACCAGATGGTGGTTATTAGCAGTGGTTGTTCTTTCCATTCTTCTTTCATGGGGCAAGAATTTTATGCCTCTTACCGATTTCTTCCTGCATTATGTGCCTGGTTACAATAAATTCAGAGCAGTTTCAATGATTTTAGTGATGGCTAATTTTGCCATTCCACTTTTAGCAATACTCGGACTGCAGGCAATACTGGAAAATAGGGATATTCTCTTAAAGAACAAGAAACCCCTCTGGATCTCCCTCGGCATAACAGGTGGACTAACCTTACTTTTTTACATCCTGCCTGATACTTTTTTCTCATTTCTCAGCCAATCAGAGGTCGCCGCCATCGATCAACAACGCCAATCTCTTGATGGCAGTCAAGTTCAGGGATTCGATATTTTTGTTTCCAATTTAAAAGCTGCCCGTATCAATATCTTTAAGGCTGATGCCCTTAGAAGTCTTTTGCTGATTATGGCAGGAGCTGCACTTGTTTTCACCTGGTTGTACAGCAAACTCAACAAGGCATATATCTATACTGGCTTTGCTCTTTTAGTGGTTATTGATATGATTCCGGTAGCATCAAGATATCTGAATAAAGATGATTTTCAAAGCCGTTCACTGGTTGCTAATCCCTACAAACCTACTGAAGCTGACCAGATTATACTTAAGGACACTGATCCAAACTTTAGGGTTTATAACCTAACAGTAAGTACATTCCAGGATGCCAGTACTTCATATTTTCACAAAAGCATAGGGGGTTACCATGGTGCAAAGCTCAGGAGGTATCAGGAGATTATTGATCATCATATTGTAAAGAACAATATGAATGTATTGAATATGCTAAATACCAAATACTTCATCATCCCTGGGCAAGATAGAAG
>JAEYXG010000087.1 GCA_023428585.1 Bacteroidota bacterium | reverse complement strand
AAACTTTTCCCTGATTATGAATATATTTCTGTTGAAGACCCTGTGATGAGAAGTAGATATGCTTCTTTAACAGCATCTCAATGGAAAACAATATATCCAAAAGCCATTTTGGATGAGGTCCAGAAAGAACCTTTACTTATTGAAAGTATCAAATCTGTTTATGATCAGTGGCCTGAACCTCGATATCTACTTCTGGTCTCAAGTCAGATACTACTATTAGAGAAAGTAAAGGAAACTCTGGCAGGAAGAAGTATCATCATGGAAGTCTATCCTTTGACCTTGCCGGAACTCAGAACCACTTCATGGGATGACCCCGTGGAGGATTCTTTCCTTCAAAGAATACTTGCCAACAACGAGAATCCTGAATTTCTCCCTTCGTTCCTGCTCGATAAACTGATGACCGAAAAGCAACTCGCTTGGGACCATAATCTTACTTATGGGTCTTATCCCGCTGTTTCAGAGGATGACATTTCGCACGATGAAAAAATCCTCTGGCTCCAAAACTATGTTCGCACTTACCTCGAAAGAGATATTCGTGATCTGGCTTCAATACGTGATCTTGATCCAATTGTCAAGCTTCAACGATACCTCGCAATAAACACAGGATGTTTGATAAATGCATCAGCTATTGCCAATGAAATAGGTGTAACATCAAAAACAGTGCAACGATATCTCAGGTATTTTGAATTGAGTTACCAGTCAATTACTCTACCTGCCTGGGCACAAAATGCACATAAGCGGCTTACCCGAATGCCAAAATTACATTATATGGACAATGGGATCATTCAAACGGTACTTCAGAAAAAGGGTGGCATTACAGGCAATGAATTTGAAAGTCTGGTTATTGCTGAAATCTACAAGCAGATAGCCAATTCGGGAGTTCAGGCAAGGCTATATCATCTGAGAACACACGACGGTAAGGAAGTAGATCTGATCATTGAAATGCCTGATCATTATCTTGCTTTTGAGATAAAGATGACTTCAAAAGTAAACAAAGCTGATGCAAAAAACTTAACCGGACTCGAAACAATCCTTGACAAACCCATAAAACACTCGTTCATCCTATCAAATGATCCTGAAACAAAGCAGTTTCCCGGTAACATTACCGCTGTATCAGCACCAATGTTTCTGGGTTAGTACTTAAAAATAAGGCAATGCAGAAATAATCGAGAGGACTTAAGTTGACAAATGGAGTTATATATGACTCCAATAAACTCTCTGACCGGATGTACTTTTCAAAAAGAAAATTCATTCCACGGTGAATTAGAGAAAATGGAAAATGCTCCTATATTTTCAGTAATTTCCCCTTTTCGACGAAGCCATTTCTTCCTGTTAAGACATAAATGTACATACCTGACAGGAAATTCGACATATCAATTTTCTGTGATCCTTGAATAAATTTAGCGAATACACATTCGCCGTAAATATTATAGATTTGGATATTAATATTTGAATACAGACCTAATTCAAAATACACCTCATTTCTAACTGGGTTCGGATAAACTAAAACTTGCTTCATCAAGTTGAATTCATCAATTCCCACAGGTAATCCTGTATACCAGCCTGTACTATCTATTTTAAGGATGTGTAAATCAATTTGAGAAGGTAATGTATCGTTCCAGTCAGATTTAGTCGAAAAGATTAAAGCACCACCATCATTCGTAGCTAATATTTTATAAGGCATATAATTCACATCACCTTTATAAAATCGTTGCCAAATTATCGAACCATCAGCATTGAGTTTATTGATATAAATCCATCTTCTTTCATGGTAATAGGGAAAATCAAATGTTAATGTAAAATTATATGTGGTACCGAAATAAATATTACCAAATTTATGATCGAATGAGAGTGTCGTGTAATACGAATTTGTATCCGCACTTACTTCATAGTTGTTAATTTTGATTACTTGACCATCATAACCCACTTCAATAAATGATGGGACAAAATTAATCCCTGGTATTTCCTGCCCCATTTTGCCCACTGCGAAATAACTGGTATCACTTATTCCGCTAACTGCATCTCGAGGTAAAAATCTTTCCGGATAATGGTAAATTGTATCAATCTCCATTGTTGACTTGTTAATTTCCAGAAAAGAATTATTATTGTCAAAATACATGTACACATGGAATGCATTTTTTTCTGGGAGATCAATAATGGAACTTGCAAGTGTTGCTTCGGGTATAAAATATAACCAGCTATTAAATGTCATATTAGATAGATCAATTATTGTCACTAATGCATGTTGGTCATCAGGCTCATGTCGACCAGCACCAATAATTTTATTATCTGTTGTATATTTGAAATCAAAAATTGATTCAGAAATAGATGAATTCCCATAAATAGTATCAAATTCTAATTCCAGAATTGATTCTTTAAAACTGACTATTAGTAAATTAAGTTGTAAATCATTATTGATCAGATCTCTCAAGCTTCTGATACAATAAAACAAAGAATCACTTTGTTTAAAGATATTTTGTACGCCACTTTCGAGATAAGCTTCATAATCTGGTAAGGTGAGACTTTGTTCAATGTTCCCGTTTAAATCTAAGGCAATTAATGTGGAAATGTTATTTCCCTGAAAATAATTCCCTGTGCTTTTAGGAAAAATGAAGTTGTCACCTACTTCAATTGCGTCAAAACAGAAATCATCCTGGTTAGTACGGATAGTTCTTTCAAACGTTTGAGAAAGAGCGTAATTATATAATATGCTAGTAAAGAGAATAATAAGATAATAAACTCGCATTTGGTTTTTTTTGAATGTTATTGAACAGTGATAATTGATTATTTTGTCTGGTAAGCAACTGCGAATAGGTAATAAAACCTTTCTATATATTTTAGCTGCCAGCACCTTCGTCTGTACAATTTATTTTTCCATATCTAACCCAGTTAATATAATGAACAAAGGTTGGATGGCCTACAATAACATCCCAACTAAATAAGATATCTATAAAAACTTTGCCTTCTGGTCTCATTCCTTCAATAGCATAAAACCCATTATCCAGCCAATAATTCATTTCCTGAGGGCTTAGGCATTCGCTAGATGATCCTTGCCAAAAACAGTTAAGATTATTTTGATTTTCATAATAGTATATATATGAATAAGTGTTAACATTAGTGAAGTAAATTGTACCTGAACATCCGTAAGCCATACATCTCTTTTTATTAAATAAACCATTTAATCTAGAAGATGCATCCTGTCCTTGCCCTAATCCAATACTATCTCCATCACAATATCCCATCCCTAATACAGGATTCCAGTAGTCACTATTCTGAACATAACAAGACCATGGCCTAAATATGATTGGCCCTTGGGCTGCGGTCATTTTCAGTGTTGCTGTTTCATCGGTTAATTCGGTTATTTCTACATCCGCCATAAGCAAATAATTTGTTTGACCATTTTCGGATAAAACACTATTTGTAAAAGACAATAAACTTCCATATGCAGTCATAACATCATTCCCATCTGCTAACAATTCTCCATTATCATTAGTTGAAATACTTATTACAACAAAAGTTGAGTCATATACAATATATGTAATTGAGTCCTTATTTGATCTAAACTCGTAATTAACCCCAGCTTCTAAATTCCACATTGCTTCATTCAACATTACATCTTCGCCAGTTTTATAGCCCAGCTTAAAATTGTCATACCGTGAATTAAAAGCTTCAATTAACGGAAAAATGTTTTCATCAGAAGGTGAAAAATCGTTAATCTGTGAATTATGTCTTTTTGATTCTAACTGATTGTTGTCAAGAATATCGTTTTTTGAGCATGAATTGATAATTATTAACCCTGATACAATACTGACAAGAAATGCCAAAGTAATTAATTTTCTCTTTCTCATTTTAGTTAATTATTTTTTATAATTGAATTGTTAATAATTGATAAAGTTATAGAAAATTATCAATCCATAAAAAAATAAATTAATTAATTTCCAGGAATAATATTATTTGCGATCATTTCCTTGAAATATATGTACAATTCGTAAAATACGCAATAACAAACAAAGGATAATAACTTTTTAAATAATACATGCGCCCAATTAATGTTTAACCACTACATATGTATATATTAATTGAAAAGTATACCACAATCTGGTTGAAAAGTATACCACTTATCAAAAGTAACCCGTTGCTTTGTGAAAGAAAAAGCGACTCAAAACGAGATCATAAGCATGGATACAAAACAAGAAATATTAAGGCGCTATTTACGGGAAGGCGACAGCGAACGTAAGATAGCACGGGATTTGCAAATTAACAGAAAAACTGTCAAGAAGTATTTGGTGGAACATCTGAAAGCAGCCCGGCAGTCAGAAGCTGAATGCAATAAGGAGATTATGCAGGACTGTACCACCCGTGCCCCTATATACAACAGCACAGGCCGTTATAAACGCAGACTTACAGAAGAAATACAGGTTCTGATTCAAGAGCAGATACAGGATAACGAACGCAAGAAGCGCGAAGGACTTCGTAAACAAATCAAACGCAAGATTGATATACTGGAGTACTTGCTTACCAAGGGTTATCAGATTGGTTATACCACCGTATGTAATTATATCCGGGAACAGGAAATAACTTCCCGGGAGGCTTTTATCCGCCAGATTCATTTGCCAGGGGAAGAATGCGAGGTTGATTGGGGAGAGGTCAAACTGATTATCGGGGGAGAACAGAAGCGCCTGTATATGGCGACATTCACGGCTTCATGCAGCAACTACCGTTATGGAGATTTATATAACCGACAGGACACCCTGGCCTTTATGGAGTCTCACAATGACTTTTTCGCACATACCAAAGGTATATATCATGAAATGGTTTACGACAACATGCGTGTAGCTGTGGCTGAGTTTGTGGGCCGTAACGACAAGCATCCAACCAAGGCCTTAACCAATCTCTCTGGCTGGTTCCAATTTCGATGGCGGTTTTGCAACGTGCGCAGAGGTAATGAGAAGGGACATGTGGAACGTACGGTTGAGGTGTTGCGCCGAAAAGCTTTCTGCGACCGGGACACTTTTGATACTTTTGATCAAGCTCGCAAACACTTGGCATCCACACTTGAGAGAATCAATGGCATACCCTGTCCTCAATCCAGAAAGAGTCCCGGTCAGATGTTGGATGAAGAACGCCCATTGCTTTGGAAATACCCGGGAACAATGGAATGCTATCAGGTAGAATGCCTGAAGATAGATAAATATGCCACATTCTCGTATGGGACAAATCGCTATTCTGTTCCTGATTATCTGGTGGGCCGCATGGTTGAGGTCAAGGTTTATGCAAACCACCTGAAGGTTTATTACAATAACCTTCAGGTATGTCGACAAGAGCGCCAATACGGTATGTTCCAATGGCAGATTGATCTGGAACATTACCTGAATACTCTCATGCGCAAACCCGGAGCTTTGCACGGCTCAGTAGCCTTAAAGCAGGCTCCGTTGGAAATCAGGAAGCTTTATGAACAGTTCTTTCGCAATAATGCCCGTGGTTTTATCGAAATAATGCAATACTGCCAAAACAAGAATATTCCGCACTTGAAGCTGGCAGAAACGGTACATGAACTTAGCCGACTTTGTCCCAATGATGTATCTGCAGATAAGGTTCTCGCGCTTGTGGGTAACCAACCCTGTGAAAAAGCCCGGAGAGTTCCCTCTGAGCGCAAAGATGAAATCGAAGCTTTTTCACTGGATCAACTTATTGAAATCACCCTGATGGTAAATAATCCTAACTAAAACAAAATGAACACAAGAGATATTAAACAACAAATAGATGAACGGAGCAGAACTCTTCATCTTCCGGCATTCCGGCGTGAATACGAACAATTATGCGGCCAGGCAGTAAAGGAAAAGCTGTCCTATGAGGTGTTCTTACTGCGCTTGCTGGAGCTTGAATCACAGACCCGAGAGGAGAACCGCCGCAAGACTCAGGTACGACAAGCCGGTTTTGTACAGTACAAATACCTGCACGATCTCTCTCGCGAGGATCTGCCGGTTGAAGCTGCCGCAAAACTTCCGCAACTCGAACAACTTGATTTTATCAAAAGAGGTCAGAACCTTATCCTCTCTGGCAATCCGGGAACAGGAAAGACTCATCTGGCAACAGCTTTAGGTTTAAAGGCATGCCAGGAGGGCTATAAAGTACTATTTACCACTGTGTCCCGTCTGCTGACTCAAATACGCGAAAGTCGCTCTCAAAAGACACTACGAACTCTAGAAAATCGATTTGAGAAGTTCGACCTTGTTATATGTGATGAGTTCGGGTACGTGTCCTTTGACAAAGAAGGTGCCGAGATGCTTTTTAGCCATCTTTCTTTGAGGTGTGGACGTAAATCTACAATCATTACCACAAACCTCTCTTTTGAGCGCTGGAGCGAAATTTTTGGTGATACTGTACTGACAGCAGCAATGGTTGACCGTTTGACTCACAGGGCACTTATGGTCAATATGAGCGGTAAATCATTCAGGGTAAAGGAAACCAAACTAATGATAGAAAAATGAGCGCTAAACACCCCATTAAACCGCCTTAGCTCCATTGAAGAAAGCAAGTACTTGCTTTCTTCAATGGAGCTA
>JAEYXG010000076.1 GCA_023428585.1 Bacteroidota bacterium | reverse complement strand
GGTAATCCCACTATGGTGTATCAATCTAGCTATTAGCTCTTTGCCTGTCCCGGTTTCGCCTGTTATCAGAATATTGACCTTTATGATTGAAATTCTCCCAATATTCTTGAAAATTTCGCGCATTATCGGACTTTTGCCAATGAAGGTATTTTCCTCAAGGACTTTTAAGGAGCTTAAAGGAATCCGATTGTGAATGCTGCGACTTTGCTCTGATAAAGCCAAAGCATCATTTACAATCTTCATTAATTCATCAACCTTTATCGGTTTTTCAAGATAATCATAGGCACCTGCCTGCATTGACCTGATAGTAAGTGCCATATCACCGTGGGCAGTAAGTATGATTACCGGTGTTGATGGTGATTGATGATGAAGATTCTCCAATACTTCCAATCCATTTTTTCCGGGCATTTGATAATCCGTTATCACAACGTCCGGTAACACTTCCATTGCAAGATTCAAGCCCGTATTACCATCAACTGCCGTAATTACTTCATACCCGGCTTTATGAAGTAGATTGGAGAGTAATGTTCTGATTATAGAGTCATCATCAATAACAAGAATTCTTTTCATGAAAAGTAGTATTAGTCGGTTTTATAGAGTTAGCGAATTTAGAGAATTTTATGCCAAAAAGCTAGTTGACACTTGTAAAAATGGGGCAGACTGAAAAATTGTAGAAAAATAGCGACAATTTGTGATGCAAAACTAATTGTTGGAATAATCGTTATGTTTACAAATGCAACCAAATGGTCAAATTGTCATCTATATTGACAAAGCCAATCCAACATACTTGGCAGTCTTACGGCATATCATATTTATTTAACATACAGTTGTTTGTAATTGATTGAATGATGACTAAACAGCAAG
Organism: Bacteroidota bacterium; assembly: GCA_023428585.1. Classification (GTDB taxonomy): domain Bacteria; phylum Bacteroidota; class Bacteroidia; order Bacteroidales; family Lentimicrobiaceae; genus Lentimicrobium. The sequence continues at coordinate 4,677 of JAEYXG010000076.1, read as the reverse complement.
TAGGCCGATTTTAAAGAGCTTTGATCTGCTAAATTTTATAATTTTGTCATTTTGGAACGGAATTTGTAATACAAATGCCAATACTACACAATAATAACTAACAAAAATTATCAATTATGAAAAAGTGGAATCTTTTGCTTTCTATGTTCCTCATGGCAGCAGCATTATTTGTTACATCATGTACTGACGATGAAGAAACTGATCCGGGGCCATCATTAACATTAAAAGGAGGTTCTGAATATACATCAACTGACGCAACCATCCAGGTTGAAGAACCTATTCTAGTTGGTGTTACCGGTGCAAGCAGCACTGTTTCAAATGACAAGCTGACAAGGTTTAAATTCTCTATCGTCTCTAACGATGTACCAGAAGTTTTTGTAGATTCTGTGTTCAGTGAAGCAACATTCAATTGGGAAACTGAAATAACATTCACCAGTGTTGGTGAAGCAAACCTGCTTTTTGAATTGTGGGATAAAGGTGGTAAGAAAGTGCAAAAATCATTCCGTATCACTGTTGAAAATTCTGCAATGGAAATCAATAAGGACCTCAATTTTGATTTGGGTTCATGGAATGATGCCGTTGGAAGTTTCTATTCTACCACAGATGGTGAAGTTTATACCCGTGGTTTAATGTTAAACAATCCTACAAATCAGGCTAAAATTGACTTCCTGTTCTTCAAAGGCGTAGTTAATGCGAATACAATAGCTGCTCCCGATGATACTGATGCCAATACCATCAATGAGCTGCAACTCGAACCTTGGACCATCAAAAACTCAACCCGTTTCAATACAACAACTATTACTGCTGCTGAGTTTGATGCCATTGGAACTACTTACCAGTTCCCTGCATTTGATATGAATACCCAGACAAGCAAAGTTAATGCTGTTGCTGACGGACAGGTTATTCTCTTCAAAACCGAAGGTGGAAAACTTGGTCTTATCAAGATAGTAGATCTCTTCTCACGTGGAGACCTCGCAACGATTAGTGTCATTGTACAGAAGTAATTCTGTAAAAATAAAATAAACAAAAGGGCCGCCGACAAGCGGTCTTTTTGTTTCATACAAACCATCAATCCCCACTAAAATGCTACCTTTGTGCGTTCATTAAGTTATCTGAATAAATGGCAGTTGTTAAAAAGCAGGTATTATTTATCATTAATCCGGTTTCAGGGGTAAAACAAATTGTCAAAGCAGGGATTGAACAATTAATTTCGGAAATTCTGGATAGTGAACAGTTTACATATACCTGTGTGTATTCTCAAACTGCTGGTCATGCACTTGAATTAAGCAAGGAGGCTGTAAATAGCGGAGTGGACATTATTGCTTCTGTAGGAGGAGATGGAACGGCCAATCAGGTAATAAATGGAATCATTGGAAGCAATTCCGTTTTTGCCCTCATACCGGCAGGTTCCGGCAATGGCTTGGCCCGGTTTATGAATATTCCGCTTATTCTTGAAAAGAGCATCGATCTTATTAATCATCAATCTGTCAAATTAATTGATACCATATCCATCAATGATAATCGATTTGTTTCTATTGCAGGAGTTGGTTTTGATGCTCTTGTTGCTAAAAGATTTGCCAAAGCGGAAAGAAGAGGCTTCTTTTCCTATTTTCATATCGCATTGCAATCTTACCCTGGTTATAGACCCCGAAAGTACAGAATGATAATTGATGGTGTTAAGGTTAATAGAAAGTCATTATTTGTTAGCTTTGCTAATAGCAACCAGTTTGGTTACAATACCATCATTGCTCCGGATGCTTCTATTGATGATGGATTAATGGATGTGTGTATTGTAAAGAAGGTGCCGGTTATTACAGCTCCTTATATACTGGGCCTTCTCTGGCGGAATAAATTGGTTAACTCTGGTTATTTGGAAGTAATCAAGGCAAAGGAGGTAGTGCTGAAGAGGAATAGGAATAAGACCATCAATCTGGATGGTGAGCCTGTAAAGCTGGGTAAGGATTTGGTGATTAAAGTGAATCCCAAGTCTCTGAAAATGATTATTCCGTAATAAATTATTGATTATGTCAGCGAAGAAGAAGATTTCAGGTGTCGTTTATTCAACAAATCCTGATTTTGTATATAACACCAATGAACAGGTAGAACCTGATACATTGCCGCCCATTAAGCAGGATCTAAGGATAATGCTTGATAAGAAACTGAAGGGAGGCAAAAAAGCAACTTTGGTGACCGGCTTCATTGGAAAGGGCAATGATCTTGCCGATTTGGCCAAAAAACTGAAAAATATCTGTGCTGCCGGTGGTTCGGTTACTGATGGTGATATCCTGATACAAGGTGATAACAGGCAAAAGGTTATGGACTTTCTTGTAAAGAATGGTTACAAGGCTAAATTTTCAGGAGGTTGATATGATAGGTTTCCTAAAGAGAAATCCATGGTTTTTTTATGCATTCAGTATCTTTTTACTCTTTCCGGCACTCTTGTGGCATCTGGGGTTCCTGCCAATAAATTTCCCTACTGATGAGCCGACCCGTGCAATAGTTGCTCTTGAGATGATTATCAGCAATAACTATTTTACCCCAACCATCAATGGTGAATTCTATTATAATAAGCCTCCATTGTATAATTGGATAATTATTGCCTTCTATAAAATATTTGGCAATTATTCAGAGTTTACGCTCAGATTACCTGCCGTTATTGGTTTGCTGATCTTTGGCTTGATCATTTATCTTTTCGTTAAAAAGGAACTGGGCAAGAAACAGGGGTTTATTATCGCAATGCTGTTTATTACTTCAGGAAGAATCCTATTTTGGGATTCTTTCCTTGGGCTGATTGATATAACTTTCTCAATGTTGGTTTATGCTTCATTCATGAGCATCTATTTCCTGCATAAACAAAAGAAGTATTTAGCATTATTTCTAGTTTCTTATTTATTGACTGCCATAACATTCCTTATGAAAGGGTTACCTTCATTGGTTTTCCAGTCAATTACACTGTTGACTTTTTTCACCTATAAAAATGAATTCAAGCGACTTTTCTCATGGAAGCACTTTGCCGGTATTGGTTTGTTGATCCTGATTGTTGGTTCTTATTATTACATGTATGCCCGACATAACTCACTTGACAATGTTTTTACAACTCTATTCAGTGAATCAGAGAAGAGGACAATCATTAATTATGGTTGGAAGCGTTTTGTCAGTCACTTGTTTACCTTCCCCTTTGAAATGTTCTATCATTTCTTCCCCTGGTCTATTCTTGGCTTGTTCTTCATCAATAGAAAGTTCATGTCAATTGTAAGGTCACATCCATTTCTACAATTCAATTTCTTTGTATTTATTTTCAATATCCTGATTTACTGGACTTCACCTGAAACGTACCCCAGGTATATATTTATGCTGTTTCCTCCCATCTTCACTGTGCTGATATATATGTTTTTTAAGGATCTAGAAGCTGGTGGTAAAAGAAGTAAAATTGTTGTCTACTTCCTGGGAGTAGTGCTGGTACTCGGTATGGTTGTTGCCATATTAATGCCGGTACTAAAACAAACAGGATGGGTTGACCTTGCTTGGTTAAAAGCAACAGTGATGTTTGTCGTAATAGGATTATTGCTGTGGTCATATATTAAGATCCAAGAGCAGCGTTTGGTGATTTTTGCAGCCGCCATGCTGATGTTGCGCATTGGGTTTGACTGGTTTATAATCCCTCCCAGGTACGAGGGTTTTCAGGTGCACAAAACAGGTGCTCTTGAAGCGGCTGAAGTCACCGGGAATGGAAGGCTCTATATATACAAGGATAGTGAAACCGAGCATGCTACCAGCTTCTATATTACTTTAGGAAAGATGCAGTTGCTAACCCACAAGTGGGAGGACTTCAATACCATTGATTATTATTATCTGGATCCCCGATTATTACCTGAAGAATCCTACGAAACAATCTTCGATTTTAATCTATACAGGCATGACCAACCCATGAAGATTGTAAAGCTAAAAGAATCTAAATAGTGAACATAATAAACTTTAGAGAATGGAAATATTGATGATCAATTTCGGCAATATTGTAAAAGATTGGCTCCTAAAATTAGGTTTATCTGACAATGCTGCTTCTATTGCCCGTGATTTTACCGACTTTGTGTTGATGGTGCTGGCTATTACCGCTATTTATTATATTGTAAAAATGGTTGTTCTGAGAATAGTGCGAAGGTTAACACATCGTACTTCTTCCACCTGGGATGATGCGCTTTATAACAATCGCGTTTTTCATAAGGCAGCCTTATTGATTCCCGGGCTGCTATTTAATGTCCTGGCACCTTATACAGTAACCGAATACCCTGAAATACTTGGTTGGCTGCTGCTCTTCAATAGGATTTTGCTTATTTTTATCCTGATCGTAACAATAAACAAGTTTTTGAATGCCGTTTATGACATCTACCAAGGCTTTGAGATTTCAAAATCGAAACCGGTAAAAGGTTATATACAAGTGGTTAAGATAATACTGTATATCATTGCCATCATCGTAGTGATTTCATTGCTTTTCGATAAATCACCTGCTTATCTGCTAGGTGGTTTAGGTGCATTTTCAGCTGTGCTTCTCTTGATTTTCAAGGATTCAATCCTGGGTTTTGTAGGCAGTATACAGATTTCAGCCAACGATATGGTTAGACCAGGTGATTGGATTGTAATGAACAAGTCGGGAGCTGATGGCGAGGTGATGGATATCTC
>JAEYXG010000045.1 GCA_023428585.1 Bacteroidota bacterium | reverse complement strand
GGCACAAAGTAGGGATATGAATACCAAACTTCTTTGCAGCCTGAAGGATAGTGGTTCCTTTTTCAACCTCAACGATCTTATTGTCAATATTTATTTTGATAGTTTCCATTATCGTCTGAAATTATTTAATTACCACAGCATTGAATTTACATTTTTCGAGGCATGCACCACATTTGATGCAAACTTCCTGATTGATGGTATGTATACCTTTCCGTTCTCCTGAAATGGCGTTAACAGGGCAGTTTCGGGCACATGCGGTACAGCCTACGCAGTTATCTGGTATGATTACGTACTGCATTAGCGCTTTACATTGACCAGCACGGCACTTCTTGTCGGTAACGTGTTCAACATATTCATCCAGGAAATTATCAATAGTTGATAAAACAGGATTGGGTGAAGTCTGACCTAAACCGCAAAGGGCAGTGTCTTTAATAACCTTGCTGAGGTTCTTCAGTCGGTCAATGTCTTCCATTGTACCATTACCCTTCGTGAGTTTATCAAGTATTTCATGAAGACGTTTATTGCCTATACGACATGGAGTACATTTACCGCATGATTCCTCTACTGTAAACTCAAGGTAGAACTTAGCTACAGATACCATACAATCATCCTCATCCATGACAATCATACCGCCTGACCCCATCATAGAGCCGCTTGCAATAAGGTTGTCGTAATCGATAGGTGTGTCAAGGTGTTTTTCTGTAAGGCATCCTCCTGAAGGGCCACCAGTTTGAACTGCCTTGAACTTCTTGCCATTTCTAATACCACCACCTATTTCATAAATAACTTCACGGAGGGTAGTTCCCATTGGAACTTCAATTAAACCAACATTATTGATTTTACCGGCCAGGGCAAATACCTTGGTTCCCTTTGATTTTTCAGTACCAATTGAGCTATACCATTCAGCACCTTTATTGATAATAACAGGAACATTGGCAAACGTTTCAACATTATTAACATTGGTGGGTTTCTCAAAATAACCTGAAACTGATGGGAATGGAGGTTTCATTGTAGGCTCACCACGTTTTCCTTCCATTGAGTGAATCAAGGCAGTCTCTTCACCGCAAACAAATGCACCGGCACCATATCTAAGTTCAATATCAAAGTTAAAATCTGTACCAAGAATTCCATTGCCCAGAAGTCCATATTCGCGTGCCTGGCCAATAGCTGTTTTCAGTCGGTCAATAGCCAGTGGATACTCCGCCCTGATATAAACCAATCCGTTGGAAGCGCCTATGCAATATCCGCAAATAGCCATTGCTTCAATTACTGAATGTGGGTCGCCTTCAAGTATTGAACGGTCCATGAAAGCACCGGGGTCTCCTTCGTCGGCATTACAAACAACATATTTTACATCGCTTACTGATTTGCTGGTAATCTCCCATTTTAAACCGGTAGGGAAACCTCCACCACCACGGCCTCTTAAACCTGACTTCTTCATCAGCTCAATTACCTGCTGAGGAGTCATTTCAGTCAAACACTTGGCAAGTGCTTCATACCCGTCACGTGATATATACTCATCAATATTCTCAGGATCAATGAAACCACAGTTTCTAAGAGCAATTCGAAGTTGTTTCTTGTAAAAGCCCATGTGCTTCGAGTCAGAAACGTGCTCTTTGCTTTCAGGATTCAAATACAGTAAGCGATTAACCTTACGTCCCTTAATAACGTGTTCTTCAATAATCTCACGGGCATCATCAGGAGTTACCTGAGTATAGAAGGTATTGTCAGGCATAACCTTGACAATAGGACCTTTTTCGCAGAAACCAAAGCAACCGGTTGCAATGACCTGTACTTCATTGTCAAGGCCTTTATCGGCGATAATGGTTTTTAGATTTTCGAGTAATCGTTCGCTTTCAGAAGCATGACAAGCAGTGCCACCACAAACCAGAAGATGCATTTTATATTTAGCCATCACTGTTCCTCCCCTTATTTTTGAATGGTTTCATAATTAACAGGTATGATACCATCAACCAGTTCACCATTTTTGATGTACTTTTCAATGATACTGTCGGCTTTGTTTGTGTCAACATAGCCATAAACAACAGGTGCCTGACCCGGTAAGGTAATTTCAACCGTAGGCTCAGCAAAGCAGTAACCCATACAACCTGTTTGTGTAACGACGGCCTGGATATTTCTCTTATCCAGTTCTTCAATGAAGAATTCCATCACTTGTTTAGCTCCTGAAGCAATTCCGCATGTTGCCATTGCAACTCTGATCTGCACGAGGCTTTCAGGGTTATTGCTGTTCTCCCTCAAGCTCATTTTTCCCTGCAGATTTTCCTTTATTCTGCGAAGGTCAGCCAGTGATTTTACTTGTGTCATGATGTTTTTATTAACTGTGTTTGTTTGTAAGTATTATCTAGAGATTCCAATCTCTTGGAGATTCTCATTTATCATTTCCTTTAAAAACTTTACAACTGAGGGCTCACTGATTGATATGCCATCAAGTGTTTCCACTATTTCAGTTGTATCAAAATTGTATTCCCCTGTATTTGTAACATGATGATAATGAATGGCAACTTCAGGATTTGCTGCACATAAAAGTACAACTGTTCCTGCAATATCACCAATAGGAAGACGGTCAGGATGCATAAAAATAAATTCGGCTTTTACCATTGTGCCATTGCCTTCTTCACTATCAATGGTAAATTGTCCCCCTGTTCGTTCAGCATTCTGCTTAAGTAATGGAATGCCCAGGCCAATTTTACGAGTAGTACGAGTGGTTACATAGGGATCTGTAACAGTTGAGACAAATTCCCGGGACATTCCAATACCATTATCTTCAATATTAATTACGTAACTATCTTCATCCATATTCTCTATGATCTCTATCCTGACCATAGTAGCTCTGGCCGATAATGAATTCTGGACTATATCCATAATGTGCATTGAAAGATCTTTCATTGTATGATCACCTTTCTGCCCGACAGGCCATTTAATGCAAGAATGAATTCACTGAAAACCGGAGACTCCAGATACAGTTGCGTGAATTGTTCTCCAATTTGGTCAAGCATATGGGCATCAGAGTTCCTGATAATTATCGTTTCACTCTTTAACCTGTTTTGCTCAATAAATGTAGCCGTCTCAATATGTTTCGAGAGCTCAAATGCATCAGCATTCAATGATGGTGGCACAAAGCCCAATTGACTAATTAAACTGTTTTTTGATTTATTGATATGAGCCGGGATAAAAATGCCATTTAGTTTATGGACAAGCTGTTCCACTCTGTCAATGCTGATCTGTAATGCCGATATTAGTAGTCTTTCTTCTTCGTATACAATATTCTCATTTTCATCAACTACCACCTGATACCCAAATAATGAAGTATCATTCTTGATATTAGGTAAGTATTGATCAATAAATTCCTGGAACTGTGATAGCTCATTCAAGGAGCTGAAATATGCCAGACAATGTATCTCCTCTTTAGTGGTAATTTCCACTCCGGGATATACAATCAAACCTGCTTTGGAAGCTTCCTTGATAATAGTATTGCACTGAAGGGTTGAATTATGGTCGGTGATACCAATAATGTCAAGATTCTGTTCTAAAGCCTTGCGCACAATATTCACGGGGCTCATCTCGAGGCTTGCGCAGGGAGATAAGACAGTGTGAATATGGAGGTCAGCTTTAAAAACGTTCATGTTTGCAGTATATTTAACCAGCAGTGTTTTTTTTTGTATCAGCTTTTGTTGATCAAATTAAAGACTTTGCCAGATATGTTAAATGTAGTTTCATTAGTAACCAGAACAGGAATGCCTTCTTCATTGCTTTGGCTTATCATATCATCTTCAGGCTGCTGATTGTTTACCACAATAACAGCTGATAGATCTTTCAATGATGCAATTGCCATTACATTCTTGTGTGTTTGCAATGTGATCCATATATTACCATTTTCAGCGTTGGCAATAACATCACTCATCAGGTCAGATGTATAACCTCCGGATATCATGTTTGATAAGCCGGATGAACCGCTAACGACTTTCAAGTTAAGCTGTTCAGCTATTTCTTTTACGTTCAATGTCATATTTTCCTGTATTTATTAGTCTTTTCGAATCCCCATATTTTACGCAATATCCGGTTGCCTTCCTCCATAGTCATTTCGCCTTTTTGTTCCAGAGCCCTTTGAATAAAAATGCACTGCTTCAGGTTAGCGTCACCCAGAACAATATCCTGCGCCAAAGCCTGACAGCTGGGAGCACCGCATACACTGCAATCAATCATTGGAAGAACTTTAAGAATTTGATTCACCTTGTCCATTTTGCGCATGGCTTCAGCCATATCTTCATCCAGTTTTAGAATTGACCGGGGGCTTACTGATTCTATACCAATTTTAGTTTTCAGGTATTCTCTTTGTGTAGCGATATTCCTGAATCCATTTGCAAAGTCAGACGAGTTATCGGATTTTACGCATGCATATGTATTATTTCTAAGTCGTTCAACCGTAAGGAATCGATTCCCGGGAGTAAGTACACCACCTGCACAACTTTCGTCACAGGCTCTGAGTTCCAGGAAATCTATGTCGCTCACTTCATCATTTTCTAGTTTTTCAAGAAAATCAATAACGTTATGAATTTCATCAATGGCCAGGCAGCGTCCTTTAATTTGTGCTGCCTCTCCATTTGTAAGTGACCAGCTCTTTGCTTTTTCAGAAAGTGTAAAGGGTGCCGGCACAGTGCATGATTGATTAGACTTTTTTGAAACCTGATGATAAACCTTGTTGAATAGGAAATCCATGTTGATGACTCCTGTGATGGGAGACGATGGCTCACCTACAGGATCTTTAATAGCAGCGATTTTGGCAGCACAGGGCGTTACATAGTAGATGCCGATTTCTTCTTCAAGGATACCTTGATCGAGAAATTCTTTTTTAATAAAATGAGCTGAAATATCCAATGGAGGTTTCAACAGCATAATATTTTCAACAAGTGAAGGGAACTTAACTTGTATAAGCCTGACAATTGCGGGACAGAATGATGATATTACAGGTTTGATTTCAGGGTGTGTGGTAATATAATCCTGAATTTCATCAGCAAGTATTTCAGCGCCATTCTCAACCTCGTAGATATGAGTGAAGCCAATATCAAGCATCACGCTATGAATTTGCCTCAGGGTAATGTCTTCGGGGAATTGACCAGTAAAGATAGCAGGAACCAGTAC
>JAEYXG010000001.1 GCA_023428585.1 Bacteroidota bacterium | reverse complement strand
TTAGATACTTTACTTATCTGATACAGGTTAAGCAACTTGACAGGGCAACAATAAAAAAATACCGTCAGATTCTAACTTCGATTTTTCAATTCTTTCTATCAAAGAAACTGATTAAGGTCCTTCCTTTTGAAAATCTACCAAAAGCGAGTAAAATAAAGGATAAAGCTGCCAGGCCTTTCTTTGACAATCACATTAAGCAATATCTAGAATACGTTTCAAAAGAAGATCCTCAATTATTCCTTGCGAGCATGTTCCAGTTTTTTCTTTTGTGCAGACCGGGTCAGGAACTCAGGTTACTCAAGATTCAGGATGTCGATATGCAACGTCAGACAGTATACATAAATGATGTTTCAGCAAAAAAAAGTATCTCGAGAAGGATCACTATGCCTAATGCTCTTAAGGAATTATGTGAAGCCTTCCATTTATCAGATTACCCAGGGCATTACTTTGTATTTGGGAAAAAAGGTCAGCCTGGTCCGGTTTCCTTAGGAAAGAACCACTTTAGTAATCATTTCAGGAGATATAGGATACTACTGGGGCTTCCGGAGACATACAAGTTTTACTCCTTCAAACATACTGGGGCAGGTAAGATATTGGAATCAGGAGCTACTTTGGCGGAATTAATGAATCAACTTGGACATACAAGATTTGATTCAACAATTCACTATGTAAGGAGACATTTTGGTGAGCGTTCAGAAAAAATAATGAATCTTAAACCTGAGTTTTTGCAGTTTTTTTTGAATAATAGACAATAACTTCTAACTTTGTTTGTTAATACTTTATTATGCATTTTAAAACATATAAACGATTCCATTTGGTTAATCCCCAATTCGAGTATGTGCAAGTTAATCGCGAACTAAAATAAAAGATAACTGAGGCTTCTGAAAATCAAAAGAGTAAGAATAATTTAAACTCTAACAACCTTAAAATTTTTACAAGCAATGAATAAAACAACTATTTCATTTTTAGCTATTTTTGCAATCATCGCTTCACTACTCTTGATCTCTTGTTCTAAAGAAGAAAAAAATGAGATAAATGACAATAATGGCAAACTAAAATCGATCCAAGATGGATATTCAGCTATTGCAATGGCCGCAGAACAGCATAATAAGGCATTGGATTACATTTATACCGAACTACAAAATGCTAAAGACAAAAAGATTTTAGACTTTACGGACAAGTCAGCTATTCTAAGTTTTGTAGATGCCAGCCTCACCGAATTCATTCAAAATAATGAAGTGCCAGACGTTGTTACTAATTCTGCCTTAGCATTAGATATATATCACCAACTCAATTTCGATGGTTCTCAAACAGCCGAAAGCTTCTATACCCAAAGTCAAGCAACTCATCTTAGCGCAAAGCAAATTGAATTATTAGATGACCTCAATGATGCAATTGATCCCACAAGTTTAAGTAATACATTATCAGCATGGCAATATATAGGAACTAGGGCTGAAAATGAATGTAGTGGTAATGATAAGTATATTGTGTTAGCTGCTATTTCAATTGGAAGTGCTTCATTTGATTACTGGGAAAATAATATGGATAAATGGCGTCTTCTTCTGGAAAATTCATCCAGAGTTAATTGGGGAGGCGTCGGCCGGAATGACATAGCAGGAGGTGTAGGCGCAGGAGTAACTTATGGAGTATATGCTTTACTAATTCCACCATTTGGATGGGGTGCTTTAGGAGCAAGTGTATTAGCTGGTGCAAGTGCTGCTACCATAATTGCAGAATGGTAAGAACATGAAACTTTGGGTAAGGATTTTATTAAGTATCCTAATATATCTAATAGGAGTAATATGTGTTTACGTGATTATTGGCAGAAGCTATGTTATAACAATGGTGATTTTTTCAATTATAATGCTTCTTATATTATTAATCCATAAATATAGACACATATAAAACAATATACTGCTAAGAAAAGAATAGACATTCTACTCTAATTAATTATCTTCCTTGGTATTAAACTCCACTAAAATTAAAAGCTTCATTCAGACATTGAATGAAGCCTTTTCTGATTTAATTTAAGGTCCATCCTTCTAGGATCGATTAATTTAATAATTCCTTATTCCGGGTTGTTATTTATTTATGAAGAAACAAGGTAGGCATTATAGACGGGTGTTGTACTTAAGGTGAATATCTAATGTATTCATCTGGAGGAAATCAAGGATATTTCAAGATTTAACCAAATCCTAAGGATGGAAATTTGTTCTGGGTTCATTTTTGGTTATAGTTGTTAATATTTTATTATGTACGTAGCTTTCCGAGCCATTTCAGGATTAATCGACCTTTACTTTTGAGAAAATAATAAAGCAAAGTCAGAAGAATCGAAAGCATTGCGCATTTACCAAGTCCAATCTGAAACCATTGCCAGCCGGTGACATAATTGATTCTTTCCGGAGGGACTACTTTGGTTAATTTTTCCTTCAGAACCTCATTTTCTTTTATCAGCACTTTAGCCCCCCTAATAACTTCGTTTATCAGTGTATCCTTCTGAACATGTTCATGCTTAAGTTTTCCATTTTCAACCCAGGCATATGAGGTTGCAAATGGAACATTGAGAACTGATTCTTGGAATTAATTAATCCAGTGACAGGATCCTGTGTGACCTGGATTAATGTATCATGAACAACTTTCCCTGGAACATGAATATAGATGGTCGTGTCCTCCCTGATGGTGACAGTCTCCCGTATAATCATCATACTGTCAGAGTTCGACTGGTAACAACCAAGCCTCTCACATTTAGCTTTTTTTCTTTGTTGCTGCCTCTCGAGACGTGTTGTCATACAAGATGACAGGACGAATAAAATACTACTGAGTAAAAATATTCTTTTCATGATTCAAAATAATTAACCTGGTTATTATTGCAATAGTCATAAATATCGATGTGAATCCACGTTACATCTTTTTCTAATCTTACGGGATATGGTAATAAGGCCTTCAGGCTTTCAATTTTTTTTCTTCCTTGCTCGGCTGTCATCCCTGAAGGAATAATATCGAGGCCTGCACCGTTTGCGTGAGCTGTTAGATAAATCTGATTTTTTGCAGTCTTTTCTTTTACCAGCTGGCAAATATTACACCTTAAACCTCTTTGTGTAATCTGGCCACCTTTATGATAGTCATTGATGGTGATTGGGCATTTTAAAATATCCATCCGGAGGACCAGAAGAACATGTAAAATTTCAGTATCAAGAAATTGCCAGTGTAAATCGTCAGCTAAATGTTTACCAGCAAATTTATAATTTTAAGGTGTGATTAGCAATCAGTAGTCTAACTTAAATCACACACAAAGGAAAAAGGAAACAAGAAACAATATGCTACCCAGATTGTAAAAGAGATCAAAAGGCGGACCCGCCGGACATTCTCTGCTGATGAGAAAATCAAGATCGTACTGGAAGGCATGCGGGGTGAAGACACCATATCCGCCATATGCCGTAAGCACGGTATTCATGTAAACAACTATTTCAAGTGGAGCAAGGAGTTCATTGAAGCCGGCAAGCGCAGACTGAGTGGGGATGCACTTCGCGAAGCCACCCGTAACGAGGTTACTGACCTCAGGAGGATGAATGATCTGCTCAAGCGTGAGCTGGGCGAAATGTATGTTGAGAACAAGGAGCTAAAAAAAAACTTGAATGGTATAGAATCAGAAGAATTGTAATATTGAAGAAGTATATGCGATTCAGTCAGGATGAAAAATACGAGATCATCCGTTTGGTGGAAGGCTCAGATCTTAGTGTAAACCGAACTCTGAAAGAGTTGGGCCTTCATAAACGAACCTATTACAACTGGTACAAGCGTTATCTTGATGATGGATACGACGGTTTGGCTCCAGCAAGAGGCAGACGACAGACATGGAATAAAATGCCGGTTGAGCAGCAGAATATTGTAGTGACAGAAGCCCTGGAACACGAAACGTTTTCATCGAGAGAGATTGCCTTTCACATCATTGA
>JAEYXG010000270.1 GCA_023428585.1 Bacteroidota bacterium | reverse complement strand
CATTAAGGCATATGGCAAAAACCAATGACTTGTTGCTTTGGAAATCAGGTTTCAGCGATTGAATCCACGTTTCAGCAATGCCATCTGTGTAAGGATGAGGAATATTAAGTGTGTTTGCAGCTATATCTTTGTCACCTGCCATTCTTTGGACCTCAGCAGAATCTGCCAGATCTAACTGTCGAAGTGTCAAGCGTTCTGTCACAATAACAGGGAATTCATTGTCATACATTGAATGATGTTTATTTAATGACTGATCAAAGATATGAAAGAAAGCACCAATATCATTATTAAATTGACTCTTCATGAAGAGCTGTGGATTTGAACAATCGTAAAAAGCTTCTTTAATGAGAAGGGATAAAATCCTGCTGCTTTCCGATGAAGTTTGAGATTCCGTTATTATTTAGGATATCTGATATTTTGTATGCCTCTGTTTTGGTTGGATAATTGCCGAGTCGTAACTTATAAAAAGAAGAAGATAGAACTATACCGGCGGATAATCGTGTTTTGCTGAAAATCAAATGCTGCATGTCCTGCGCAAGCTCTAAATTCCTGAAAGCTCCAGCCTGAATAAACCATTGGCCTAATGACTTATCATAGTTGCCTTGAAGAGAATAAGGCAGAGTGTCCTGTTGATTATCATCAGCCGGAATTGGGGATTCAGGATCTTCTATATTCACTTTGTTGTTTGTGGATTGCCCCAAATCATCAGCTTTCGATGATGCTGGAACATATTGCTCTGATTTCAAGTTCCTTGGTGTAAGAATGAATATTATATCATCAATGATATCACCATAAGGGTCAGGTGTAATATTGAATTCAAAGAATTCAGGATCAGAACTTAACTCGAGACGTTTTAATTGGCTCGTATCTGGCATTGCCTTATAATTGCCTGGTGGTAATCCCAGAAAGTTATAATATCCGTCGGATTCAGAAAGTACCCTGTGTTGAATTTTCCCTGCATGATCTGTAAAATTGATGATAATTCGCCCAAGACCAGCTTTTGTCTTGCCTTTCTTAAGGTATACCATCCCATTGGCCTCACCCATCACTTTAATTGGTATCCCAATTTGCTTAAATTGTCCGGGATCAACCATAATGCTTATGGTTTTATTTGTCAACTGCCATGCAATATTCTCGAAACCTGTATCATCCATTTCCAAAAGATATGATGTGTAAGGCTCAAGTTCAATAATACGGATTAGGGTATCTTTTTCATTTTTAATTATCCGTCCTCCATTGAGTCGTATATCCAAACCCTCAGCAATTGGCTCGTTCTCTTCCTTGATATCATTGTCATTCAGGTCCAAAAAGGGAATTATTGTCAGCGCTCCTCTTCCAGTTGCACTTCGATTATCAGTATGAACAAATGCATTTCCACTATCAAATGAAAAACTACCCCTAGCGCTTTCAACCGTGGTAAAATCTTTATTGGGACCTTGTCCGCCTATCATTCTTGCCGATGATAAAGTTTGAGCAAAAGGCAGATCATATCTGAACGACAATTCAATACTCTTGGTGCCGGATCTAAGATTGTCTTCAAACACAACAGCTAGATGAGACACCTGTGAAAAGTTCTTTTCCAGTTCAGCTTTATATGAGATGAGACGACCATTGGTGAAATCTATTTGTGCCTGAGGTCGGAAGTTTATTGTTCGACCAAATCTAAAGCCCAGTGCAACGTTTGAATAGATATATGGATTGCCATGAGGCAACCAGTTGGCGAATGCTGAAATATTTGTACTTACACCATTCATAAATGAGGAGAGCATTACTTCAGCGCTTGAATAAGTGGTTTGAGGAAGTACATTTTGCCTGTAAGCCATACGGGCAAAGGAGCGGATACTTCCCATTCTAATTGGTATAGAGAGGCTTACTTTTCTTTCTTCCAGATAATTGTAACTAATAGCCTTCTGTCCAGGCGCATAATTGGCATAGTCAATCTCAAATGAGAGACCTGAGGGGAGGCGATAATTAAGTAAACCGCGGGTTTTTACATTGTGTGTATATTCTCCGGTGAAAAGAAAATTGTTTAGGAACCTGGCCGAAGTATTTAAAAAAGGCATTGCCTTATTCTTGTCAAGTATTGAAAGGTATTCTATACCGGCGCCTATTGTAACATTGCGATGAATTCCATACATCGACTCTGCACGGGAGAATATACCATCTGTAGAATCTTTTACCATTCCACCTGTGATATTATATTCAAAGGTTCCTTTAGGCAAAAAGTTGTAAGGAATATTGATTGTTTGCTCTTTAATTCTTTCTTCTCCCCATGGGCCAAAGTATTTCAACGTAAGCTGTGAAGCCCCATATACTAGAGGAACTTCGAAGCTGAAAAATCCGGAGGCATCAGCTGTTGTGAAGTCTACAATCACATTATTGATATAAAGTTCAACTGTCCATCCGGGTTCAGTATAGTCGGAAAGTACGAAACTACCGAACGATTTCCTGAATGAAGCAGGAGTATTTGTGAATGTGGCCCCAATGACAGGTGCATACAAGGAGGATGTAGATTTAATGGGGATTTTTCCCGCTTGAACTTGCTTTATAATTTTCGCATCATTATTTACCCATCGCCATCTGTATTGCTGCTGTCTTTCTTCAAAGTTTGTTATTGTGGAATAATTAAGCATGCCAATGGCTTCTCCGCCAAGAAATTCTGCCGCACCAGCAATGGTAGCACGGGTGTCACTACGCTCATTGCTGTTCTGGGTAGAAATTACTGACCAATCAACCATGCCTCCTCTAAACAGATGATGCTCTCTACTAATGGTAGTGTCAACTTCAACTATACCGCTTAGCCGATCTATGTTTTTCCTCATCTGCTTTTGCCGCATCTCCTTTATTACAGGAAGTTCATGATCGGTTTTCAACTCAATTGCCAGACTTCTGAAATTAAAATGCAGATTTAATCCAAAGAGCTTCCCATAAACTGTATTCCTAAGATATAATCCCATCTCAGACCGGAATATATCCATATTCTCAAGTTTATAATGATTATTCCCAATTTGTGCTGATTTTGTTATTGCATTGATAGAATACCTATTTTCTTCCTTGAGAAAAAAGCCTGTAATACTGTCATTGCCCCTTGAAGGAATATTATTGATCTTTATAAGCTTGAAAAGAGTAGCAACTTCCACATATATCTGATCATTCATGTACACTGCATCTATTTCATAGCCTCCAATATTCTGAATCAATAGATAAACAGTTATGTCCTCATATTCATAATCATTCTCTGTCTGGGATTGTACTGGTGACATTGATAGAAATAAGCAACAGAAAAAAGCAAGGAGAATTTGCTGAGTTTTCTTATTGATTATGGGGTAGTGGTAGGTGAGTGAATGAGCGAGCTGCATTTTTTATTCCTGCATGAAGGTTACGGTAAATGTGCCATAGTAATTTCCGGCAGGATTGCTTAAAGGGTTACCAACGATGAGAGTTCCGCCTATTCGTACCTGTGTTTTGTTTGGGGGATTGATGGAATTAATGAACGGAGTATTTGGAAGTGATGTGTTTATTTCAAGTTGCGTAATTTTCCCTCCCGGACCTGTTAATGTTGCATAAACCGGAAGTATAATATGTACTATATTCCCCGGTAATGCTTCTACTTCAAAAATTGCAGGATAGTACAGTTGCCCCATATTAACAAGATAGATATCGCCAGTTGCCATTCTTGAACCTTCGGGCGTAATAGTAATTGTTCCGCCTGAACTTCCGTTGATAAATGCTCCAAAACTTAGATTTTGGAATGTGGTGACCTTCATTGGACGAGGTGGAAGCTCTTGGGCATTCAGGAATGGCGTAAATACCCAAATCAATAGAAT
>JAEYXG010000219.1 GCA_023428585.1 Bacteroidota bacterium | reverse complement strand
GTTCCTGAGTTTGCTGAGGCACCGGACCAAACCTGTCAATCAGTTTTTCCTGGTATTTTAGCAGGTCCTCTTCAGCCTCCAAACTGTCGAGTTGCTTATAAAGGCTTATCCGCTCTGTTATGTTTGTAACATACCTGTCGGGAAGCATAATTTCGAGATCCGTTTCTATGAGGCACTCTTTCACATAATCCTTGGCGACCGGTTCATCATAAAGACCGCTGAACTCAGTTTCCTTGAGCTCCATAATTGCCTCATCGAGTATTTTCTGGTACATCTCAAATCCGATCTCCGATATGAAACCACTCTGCTCGGCACCCAGAATATTTCCCGCTCCCCTGATATCTAGATCGCGCATGGCAATGTTAAAGCCACTCCCAAGTTCTGAAAACTCTTCAATTGCCTTAAGCCTTTTGCGGGCTTCATCTGTGAGCACTGAGGCTGGTGGAGCTAGCAGGTAGCAGAATGCCTTTTTATTGGTACGGCCTACCCTGCCTCGAAGCTGATGAAGATCACTCAATCCGTAATTTTGTGCTTCATTGATGATTATGGTATTGACATTGGGAATATCAAGTCCTGATTCAATAATAGTGGTCGCAACAAGCACATCAAAATAACCCTCCACAAAATCGAGCATTACCTTTTCCAGTTTATGGCCATCCATTTGTCCATGACCAATGGCTATCTTGGCATCGGGTACTAAGCGCTGAATCAAACCCGCCACTTCCTGAATATTCTTGATCTTATTATGTACCACGAATACCTGTCCACCCCTCGACATTTCATAATGTACGGCATCACGGATTATCTCTTCATTAAAGGGATGAAGCTCAGTCTGTACCGGATATCTGTTTGCGGGAGGCGTATTCAGGATGCTCAGATCACGTGCTCCCATAAGTGAGAATTGCAATGTACGAGGAATGGGAGTTGCAGTGAGGGTAAGTGTATCCACATTTACTTTCATCTGCTTAAGCTTCTCTTTTGTGGCTACACCGAACTTTTGCTCTTCATCCACAACCATCAGTCCCAGGTCCCTGAATTTAACATCTTTGCTCACCAACCGGTGAGTTCCGATAAGGATATCAATCTTACCTTCTTCCACTAACTGAAGTGTATGCTTTTGCTCTTTGGCACTCTTGAACCTGTTAATATAATCTACTCTACAGGGAAACTCTTTTAGTCTATCCTTAAAGGTATTGTAATGTTGAACAGCAAGGATAGTTGTAGGAACAAGAATGGCTACCTGTTTGCTATCGGCAACAGCCTTAAAGGCAGCCCTGATGGCAATTTCTGTTTTGCCGAAACCAACATCTCCACAAACCAGCCGATCCATTGGATAAGTCTTCTCCAGATCACGCTTTACATCAGCCGTTGCCTTTACCTGATCGGGTGTATCTTCATAAATAAAGGATGCTTCCAGTTCATGCTGCATGTAACTGTCGGGTGCATAGGCAAATCCGTCAGCTGCCTTACGTTCAGCATATAGTTTGATCAAATCCTTCGCTATATCCTTGACACGTTGCTTGGTTTTGGTCTTGAGCTTATTCCATGTATTGGATCCCAGCCTGTTCATGGATGGAACAGTGCCCTCCTTCCCTACATATTTAGATATACGATGTAGTGAGTGAATGCTGATGTAAAGTATATCGTTGTTCTGATAAATAAGCCGAATGGCCTCCTGTTGCTTGCCATTGTTGTCTATTTTCTCCAAGCCGTCAAAACGACCAATACCATGATCTATGTGCGTTACATAGTCGCCGGGTTGCAGGTCATAGATCTCTTTCAGGGTAATGGCTTCCTTCCCGGCAAATCCATCCCTTATATGGAACTTATGGTAACGTTCAAAAATCTGGTGATCGGTATAGCAGGCTAACTTAGTCTCTTTATCAATGAATCCTTCATGCATTGAAAGGTTGATGAGCTCATAATCAAGTTCAGCCTTGATGCCCCGATTGCCTTTCAGGTCTTTGATAATAGTCTGAATGCGCTCGGTTTGCTTAGGATTATCTGACAGGATTACGTTCTTAATACCTGCCTTGCTGTTATCATCCAGATTCTGCAGTACCAGGTCAAAGTTCTTATTGAAAGAAGGCTGAGGTTGCATATGGAAGTTCAGTTCTCTGCTTTCCTTTAATAGGCTGCGTGTGCCGAATTCAATGATGCTGTGATCAAGAATATCTTTGCGAAAATCCTCAGGTGTAGTGAACAGTTCGTCAGGCGCTACATGTTTTAATTCAGAACTTAATTCGTTGAATGCCTTTTTAGCCTTTTCAAATTCCTTGTCAATTTTATCGATGGCAAAGGCAAAATCCTTTAACCATACCACTGTATGCGGATCCATGAACTGAAGGAACGATTGCCTTTTTTCATGGAGCATCCGGTCCTGTACATTAGGTGTTATGGTTATGTGGCTCAGTTTATCAATGGACAACTGCGATGATGGGTCAAATGTGCGGATTGACTCCACGTCATCTCCAAAGAACTCAATACGGTAAGGCCGATCGTTGGTAAAGGAGAAAACATCCACAATACCACCCCTTATTGAGAACTGACCGGGTTCAACTACAAAGTCTACCCGATCAAAGTTATACTCCATCAGTAGGTCTATAACAAAATCAATGGAAAGGCTTTCATTAATACCCAATCGCAATGTGTTCTTTTTCAGGAATGCGCGGGTTACTACCTTCTCAGCAAGCGCTTCAGGATAGGTTACTACAATAGTCCCACCTTCACGAGTACCAAGCCGCTTCATAACCTCAGTACGTGAAAGTACATTAGTATTATCGGTCTTCTCCAATTCGTAAGGACGGCGGTAGGTTGTAGGAAAGAAGAGAACTTTCTTCTTGTGGAAAGGGATATCCTGTTCACCCAGCAGATTTTCCAGATCATTGAAGAAATAGGCAGCTTCCTCCTTTTCAGTAAGCACTATCAGAAATAAAGGCTCTTTACGCACAAACACTGAGGCAGCTACAATGGCATCAGCAGAACCTGCCATGCCTTTAATATGCAGTCGGTTGTTTTCTTTTGAACTACAAGAAACAGCGATATCCGCGATAATATCTTTATCGCGGTAAAAATCAATCACGGGAGCAGCCTTCACCAATTCCTTTCCATTAGTAAAACAGGGCGCAAAGTTACAAAAATTGTTAAAGCCCTAAGTACCTTCTTATGAGATACCAGAACAACTCACTGAGATGCAGGTTAAGGTTATTATTGAACAAAAGGTTAATCATTATCAACCATGAATGAGCTGATAATATTCTAACATTTTGCCATTTGAATATTAGAAGGTAATATTCATCACTATTTTACAATAACTTTCACTCCTCCTACGATTGCATTATTATAAATAAGACGTACAAGATACATACCCTGATACCAGTTTGAACAATCAATTTTAACTTCTTTTTGAGAAAACGGGATAGTTTGCTCATAAGTCAGATGACCTTGAAAGTTATAAACCTGTAGTGTGGTTTTATCCCACTGATGGTAAATCGTTTGCACCTTAACACCATTCATGGGTTTCATTATAAGCAATTCTTCCGGTAGTTCCAGATGAATAATATCAACTGAAGGAACAGGGTATGCCGTTAACTGGTAAGACTCAGGGCTAGTATCCGGATTCGTTAGCGCAGTATATAAA
>JAEYXG010000190.1 GCA_023428585.1 Bacteroidota bacterium | reverse complement strand
GGTACAAACTGATAATGGAGTATTTTCGAAAAAGTTTATCAAACTGTAAGTAGGTAACAGAAACTAATGACTAGTGACTATCTTGATAGCCTGGACAATCATCCATATTCTTTGTAAGATGTTATTTTACTATGTCTTCCTCGCCTATGCAAGATGTATATATAGCAAGAATAGGCGAGAACTGGGTAGAGCTAATAAACATGTCATTCAGGTATAGTTCACCTCTGAAAATTCTAGTCAGTAAGAGATGGAGAAATGTTGAATTTGTAGCTGATGCAGTTATTATAAATTATTTGCCATTTGAAAAATTAATCTATTTTATCGAACAAGCAGAGTATTCAATCAAGGTTGCAAATGAGATCAGATTGCCGGGTTATTTCATAGCTATTGATTAACCTTTTGCCCTTCCACAGTAACCCCACATCTGCATAATGTCTGAGGCACACTCAGAATAATCAATAGAAGGTATTTGCAGAATTCTTTTATTAAAAGTTAGAGTAAAACCAATTTTATTTGTCATATATAAAATGACAATTCGGTAAAACAACCATTGCTTAATTTCACCTCTATGAATTTTCTAAATGCAATTTTATTACCAGTTCGATTAATTTTTTCACATGAAACGGTGAATAAACTTGGCTTAAAATCTATGCGTGATGAGCGTTATGAGATTGTTGCGAAAAATACTAGAGGCAGGTTGATAGATATTGGATGTGGAAATAATGGTTTAGTTAAATTATATGGTCATGAAAGTGTAGGAGTTGATGTGTATGATTTTAATGGCGGAGCAATGATACTGGAGGATACCTCTAAACTACCATTTGGTGACGGTTCTTTCAATACTGCAACTTTTGTTGCATGTCTTAATCATATTACAAACCGTGAAAAAGTATTAGAAGAAGTCAAACGGGTATTAACTGATGAAGGGATAATTTGTATGACGATGTTAACTCCTGTTATAGGACTCATAAGACATAAATTAGCCTGGTGGGATCCTGATCAAAATGACAGAGGCATGAAAACCGATGAAGCAATGGGACTTTCTACATCCTACTTAATTGAATTATTTGATAAGTCTGGATTCCGACTTGTAAAGAAACAAAGATTTATTTTAGGCTTGAATAATCTGTATGTTTTTATAAAGAAAGCCCAGGATTAATCATTACAATTCAGAAATCCCCACATAATACTTCCTTACTGTGGCTTTCTATCCCTGCTCTTTTTACTTGCAGTCAATGGTAACTGAAAGCGTTGCAGAATTTAGTTTGAATTCAATCAGGTACCAACAAAGAGAATAATATATATTTGCAATCTTAAATAGCTTGTTCAAGTTTAGTTTGTATGCCTGATGGTCTTTAGCAGTATTATTTTCCTTTTGGCATTTCTGCCGGCATTTTTGATTGTGTATTACCTGGTTGGTAAAAGATACAAGAATCTGGTAATTCTTGTTTTCAGTATTTTCTTTTATAGTTGGGGCGCTCCACGATTCATTTTTGTAATTCTTGGTACTACGTTCCTTGATTTCCACCTAGTAAAGTGGATGTCATTGACAAGAAAACAATTGCACAGGCGGTTATTGCTTTCTTTATCAGTCTCTATTAATCTGGGACTTCTCTTTTACTTTAAGTATTCGAATTTCTTTATCGAGAATGTTAACCAGGTATTGAGTGTTTTTGGCGATAATCATATTGAATGGACCAAACTGGTACTGCCAATTGGAATTTCATTTTACACCTTTGAAACCATTACCTACGTTGTGGATGTATACAGAAAGATCCACAAACCACTGAAAAACTTCTGGGATTATCAAACATATATTATTCTATTCCCAAAATTGATAGCAGGGCCAATTGTTAGATATCATGACCTTGCTGATCAGATAACCGATCGTTCTGCAAATGAAACAATAGATAACCGATTGACCGGATTCTACCGGTTTATTATCGGACTTGCCAAGAAGGTGTTGATTGCAAATCAGATGGGTCTGCAGGCAGATACAATCTTTGCAATGGATTATAGTTTCATTGATAGCACAACAGCCTGGGTTGGTATACTTGCCTATACATTCCAGATTTATTTTGATTTCTCAGGGTATTCAGATATGGCCATTGGGATAGGCAAAATGATTGGTTTCAAATTCCCTGAAAACTTCAATAGCCCCTATATCTCACAAAGCATCACTGAATTTTGGCGCAGATGGCATATGACACTGGGAGCCTGGATGAGAAATTATCTATATATCCCGTTGGGAGGTAACAAGGTTTCGAAAAGCAGGTTATACTTCAATCTCTGGTTTGTGTTTCTTGCCTCCGGACTCTGGCATGGGGCTTCTTGGAGTTTTGTGTTATGGGGCGCATTTCATGGATTCTTTCTGGTTCTGGAAAGAGGTTTCCTACTGGAAGTATACAAGAAGATTGGCAAGTTCCCCAGTACTGTTATTACATTCTTCTTGGTCGTTATAGGATGGGTGTTTTTTAGGATTGAGAACGTATCAGATGCGTTTGTTTTCCTTAGACAAATGTTTGCCTTCAACTTTATTAACCCCGTAAGTTTATCCGCAGAATTTGTTTTCTTCCTGGTCCTGGCAGTATTCTTCGCTTTTTTCAGTTATACGGCTATCGGACAAAAGATCCAGGATTCGGTATTCTTTGGAGATTACAGTCTTCCAAAGCATTATTCATTTACAATTATTTCAGTTGTATTACTGATACTTTCAATCAGTTCCATCACCACGTCTGGTTTCAACCCCTTTATTTACTTCAGGTTCTAATAGATAGATTTAGAAATCCCCTACATCATACTTCCGCTCAGAGGCTTTCTGCTCCTGCTCATATTTCTTGCAATCGATGGTGACTGAAAGCGGTTGGAGTGGTGCTTCAAAATCTCCGGTTGAGATTTCCAGTTTCTTGTCGGCATAGATCTTCTTCATGTATAGTGCC
Organism: Bacteroidota bacterium; assembly: GCA_023428585.1. Lineage (GTDB taxonomy): Bacteria > Bacteroidota > Bacteroidia > Bacteroidales > Lentimicrobiaceae > Lentimicrobium. Next base: position 43 of record JAEYXG010000190.1, on the reverse strand, counting down.
CAGATCGGCAGTGCCATGTTGGCTCCCTGACCAAGCCCAATAC
>JAEYXG010000174.1 GCA_023428585.1 Bacteroidota bacterium | reverse complement strand
TGGCAACAGCCTCTCTCGCCTTCTGAAAAACCAGCATCGAAATACGGGTATAGATCTCTGTACCGGTAAGTTTCTCGAGCAGTTCGGCCTTCTCGTTCTGGTCTGCTTTCAGGAATGCGGTAAAGTCACCCTGTGCCAACAATACCGAACGGGTGAATTGATCGAAAGTCATCCCGGTAAGCCGTTCAATCTCCTTCAATATTTCCGTTTTCTTTCCGGCAAATGGCCGACCGGTCTCTTTTTCCAACAACTCCATCACAGGCTCTTGCATCTGTCCACCGGGGTTATTCCTTGCCCGTTTCACACTCCACCTTACGGTATAACTGTGAGCATCCATGGCAACGAATGATACTTCGGCCATGGCATCGGCACAACCTTTACGCATGATCAGGCGTGAATCACTCTGACTCAGTGTACTATCCTTCCCGTCGCGCACTTTAACCATGTTCTCCCTTGCTGCCTTTTGTCTGGGCGTTCTGCCATAAAGTGCCAGACACAATGCATCGAGCACGGTAGATTTCCCTGAACCGGTAGGTCCTGTAATGGCATAGATTCCTGCATTTTTCAGTGGGGGAGCGGTATAATCAATACTGAAATCCCCCTCTATGGAGGCAAGATTGCGACCCTTTATGCTTAGTATCCTCATAGCTTACTATCCTCCCTCTCTGATTCATCGGCAACCTCGGTAAACAGCACCAGCATATCTTCAGGAATATCTGCATCATACAATTCCCTGTATCTCCGTCTGAAAATATCCAGCGGATGAATATCCTGCAGTTCTGGAGCGACCATGCTATACTTTTCATCCATTAACTTTTCAGGATAAACAGGTGTAATGCGAGCCAACCTAACATGCTTTCCCATAACGGCGGTTTCAATGGAGGACTTCAGGGTAGGCTCAGGTCCGTTTATACTTACCAGAACTTCCAGGTAGGGAGGAGGGACATTCGGTTCTGCCTCCGAGGATGCAATACTTTGACCATTTGCTACATTATTGGGCGCATCAGGCAACTCCTCAAGCAATTTCAGCACTTCCGGCAACGGCAACGGCTTTGAAGGAATACGCATAAGACCTACACTTACCGGAATTTCAATAGGAGTGATGTCTATCAGATGATCACCAGCTTCATGCCCAGCACCTTGATGGCCAACACCTTGATGCCCAATGATCTGATGATCTCCACTTTGGTGATTCTCACTAATCACTATTGACCATACCTTATGCCGGTAATTCAATTCGGAGAACGACATGGGCAATGGGCTTCCCGCATAGCGGATATTGCCCGCAGGACCTGTAACCTGCGCCTTATGGATATGTCCAAGTGCCGTATAGATGATACCCTTATCAAAAGCATCGGGGGAAACAAAATCCAATCCCCCCATTATTGGGCGCTCGCTGCGGTCATCCTTGGAACTTTCGGCCCCCGCAGTATGCAGATGCCCCATGGCAATGATAAATTCACCCGGCGGCATGTGAGATTCCGCGTAAGCATATATATCCTGATAAAGAGCCGCAACACTCTGTTCATAGGTAAGAGGCATCTCAGACCTGCCGGGATAATCACCCTGACGAATAAAAGGCACGGCCATACAAGTACCGGCACGATTGCCATTTTTATCCATAAGAGGAATCAAAAGCTTATCATACAACAACCTGCGATTATCATCCCACTCAACCATTCCAACCACCTTAATATTGAAGGCTTCCAGCAGATCCCTGGGTGCTTCAAGCCTTCCCGGCGAATCATGATTACCGGCAATGATGATGATCTGCAATTCAGGTAACCGCGTAACTGCCTGGTGCAGAAACCTGTAATACATGCGCGTGGCTGCAGTAGGAGGGTTGGCACCGTCAAAAACATCACCACTCACCAATAGAACATCAGCCTCCTGATCCACCAGTACTTCGGTCAACCAATCAAGAAACTTTTGGTGTTCTTTAGAGCGGTCGTACTCGTAAAAGGTTTGTCCCAAATGCCAGTCGGCAGTATGAATTATTCTAAGAGCCATCACTTGTTGATTATAGCATCAAATATCATTGATAATAGCATCAATTATCCTTGATTGAAGAATCAAATATAAGCGAATTACGGCAGGAGGAGGTTGCAACCATGACACTAATAATATTTTTTTATGAACAGGAGAACCGCTACCTTTACTGATGAAAGGCAAATCCCAAACCATGATGAGAAAACAAATACTCCTTCAGATGCTTGTACTCCTGAGTATTACTGTCAACGGTCAAATTACCCCGGTTGATTTGAAGGAAATGAAAAGTCTTGCAGCTTCACCCGCCTATGATCTGCTCTTTAATAGGTATCTGAAGAATGATACAACGCTAACACTCACCGACTACAGGACACTATACTTTGGCGAGGCATTCAGGGATAGCTACAAGCCTTACGCCCGACATGATTCAATACGGGCATTAAACAACTACTTGAATACAGCTGAGAATCCTGATTTTACCAAAGTATTAAGCTTAACAGGAATGATTCTCAAGGAATTTCCTTTCAACCTGGAACAAGTGCTTTTAACAGGTATTGCTTATGATAAACTGGGCAATAAGAAACAGTCGCGAATATGGTTGAAGAAATATGAAAACCTGCTCACTGCCATCATCTCTTCAGGTGATGGCCGCAGTGCAGCAACTGCATTCATGGTCACGAAGACTTCTGATGAATACAACGTAATAAGGGCCTTTCGGCTTAAATTTGTCGGCCAGTCATTGATCATGGATAATAACCATAATTACGATAAAATGGATTTGGAGGAGAATGAACATTATATTGACGCCCTCTATTTCAATATCGATTTGTTTTATGGAAAGTTCTGAATTACTTCCTCGCGCATAATATGTCTCATCTTTTCGGGTTCTTCAAACAACGGGCTGTGCGCTGAGCGTTCAAAAGTATGGAATCTCTTTAGTGGAGCCTGTATCTTCTCAAAATATTCCCTGGCAAGTGCATAGGAAACAGTATAGTCGTATATTCCACTCATGAAGAAAACCGGAATCTCAAGTTCAGGCACTTTATCAATCATTTTAGTTGCCAGCATTTCATTCCATAATGAGCTGACTC
>JAEYXG010000142.1 GCA_023428585.1 Bacteroidota bacterium | reverse complement strand
ACCATGGGTTATCCAGGATCTAATGCCTACCATGACTGCGGTATCAAAGCTTGATTCCAATGCAGTAATCACCACCTTTATTCTTTTTGCATTGATATTCACCACGCTACTGATTGCTGAACTGAGTATCATGTTCAAAACCATTAAAGCAGGCCCGAAGGCTATTACAGGTCCCGGTGCTCCCACTGCTGGTAAAAACAGTGCATCATCTGCCGGAAATGACCAATTAAGTAACTAATAAGGAGGAAACAGACTATGTTTGAAACATTATCACATTTAACCCTTCAGCAATATTGGTGGGTCATCATATCAATTCTGGCAAGTGCTCTTGTTTTCCTCATGTTCGTGCAAGGAGGACAAACGTTATTATATACTCTCGGTAAAACTGAAAGTGACCGCAGTCTTATCGTCAATACCCTTGGCCATAAATGGGAACTTACCTTTACAACATTGGTAACCTTTGGTGGAGCTTTCTTCGCATCTTTCCCACTCTTCTACTCAACAAGTTTCGGAGGGGCATACTGGGTTTGGATGGCCATCCTGTTTGCCTTTATAATCCAGGCAGTATCATACGAGTATAGAAAAAAACCCGGCAATGACTTTGGTCATCGAACATTTGAAACCATGCTTTTTATCAATGGTGCTCTAGGCACTATTCTAATTGGTACAGCTGTCGGGACCTTCTTCAATGGCAGCATGTTCTCCGTTGATAAAAGCAACATCACACAGGTGTATGATTCTGCCATCTCCAGATGGGAGACCCCATTTTACGGACTTGAAGCTGTTCTCAACTGGCACAATGTAGCCCTTGGACTGGCTATTTTCTTCTTGGCACGTGTTCTGGGAATTCTTTTCATTGTAAACAGTGTTAAAAGTCATACCATTTTTGAACAGGCGCTTAAGCAGATATGGTATAATGCCATCCCATTCCTGGTATTCTTCCTGGCATTTGTAGTGAAGTTGATGTTGAAGGATGGTTTTACCTATGATCCTGTAACGGGGGTTGTCAGTATGGAGCCCTATAAATATCTGCATAATTTTATTGAAATGCCCATTGTTGCAGGAATTTTTCTTATAGGTGTGGTGTTGGTGATAATGGGAATCATGCGCTTTATGTTTTGCCGCAACTACAAGGCTATCTGGTTTGCAGGAGCAGGAACCATACTAACTGTTTTTGCGCTCTTCCTGGTGGCAGGCTTCAACAATACCGCCTACTATCCTTCAACCTATGACCTGCAAAGCTCCCTAACCATACAGAATAGCTCATCAAGCCATTACACTCTTACTGCAATGAGCTATGTTTCACTGTTTGTTCCTGTGGTCATTGCCTATATTTACTGGGTCTGGTCGTCACTCAACAAGAAACAAATGACCATTGATGACCTTGATAAAGACAATACGCATGTTTATTAATCCTAAAACCGACAATTATGTACCTTGATAAGATATTATGGTTGCTTGCCTGGCCAGTTATGATTGCCATGTCATATTACCTTTGCCTGTTTCTGCTTAAGAAACTCGACAAACAGATAATGAATGACCCGTTAGGTGAAGACACGATACCCTGAAATATTCAATAATACCGGAGAACATAAAGGCTGCCCCATATCAGGCAGCCTTTATCGTCATTTATGTTATGGAAAATTATGAATGATATGACTAAAAAAATTATTTTTGTGGCTGCAACCAATTAAAACTCTACATCGAACGATGAAAAAAATTACCGGCAATCTCTTGCTTTTCGCATTGATTATTACGTTTTGGGGTGCGTCAGCACAAGATACACCCAAGGATTACCGCACTTATCCCCATTGGATCGACATGATGCAGGATCCCGAATCCAACTTCTTTGAAACCCAGAAAGCCTTCAATGAATACTGGGAGGGTCGTGAAATGACCAAAGGCAGCGGTTATAAGTTATTCAAGAGATGGGAATACTGGATGGAGAAGCAAGTATCACCTGAAGGCAAGAAACCTTCACCTTATCGTGATCTTGAAGCTATAAAAGCACTCAGATCAGGAAACCGTAACTCAACCATGGGCGAATGGGTATCACTAGGTCCGAGCACTGTTCCCTCCGGTTATAATGGATACAGGGGTCTGGGCAGGGTCAATGCCATTGGCTTCCACCCTACCGATGTCAATACCATATATATAGGCGCACCTTCAGGCGGCTTATGGATTACCCATGATGGTGGCACCACCTGGGAAAGTCATACCGATATATTGCCAACCCTTGGCATATCGGCAGTAATTGTTGACTATGTAAATCCTGATGTTGTCTATATAGGAACAGGTGACCGTGATGCAGGTGATGCTCCGGGTGCAGGTATATGGAAGAGCTTTGATGGTGGTATCACTTTTGAACCTTCAAACGTTGGAATGGAACAAGGTGTAATCAGCAAGTTATTGATTCACCCTACTCTTAATAATGTTATTATTACTGCCACCGGCAGCGGGATTTACCGCAGTGAAAACGGTGGAACCACCTGGACCAAGACTGTTAGCGGCAACTTCAAGGATGTAGTTTTCAAACCCGGCAATCCTGATGTTGTTTATGCAGCCTCCTCAGGTCGCTTTTACCGCTCAGTTAATAATGCAGTTACTTTTGAAGAAATCACCAATGGACTCACCGGCGGATACCGCGGCGCCATTGCCGTTTCTCCCGAAGATCCTGAAGTGGTCTATTTCCTTGTCACCAACAGTGAATCGTTCAAGGGTTTATACCTTTCAACCAACAGCGGCATCACCTTCAACCTGCAGTCTACCTCACCCAACATCATGAGTTGGAATTGCGACGGTGGAAGTGGCGGACAAGCATGGTATGATCTTGATATTGCATGTGATCCTACCAATGCCGATATCATCTATGCCGGTGGTGTCAACTGCTTCAAATCATCAAACGCCGGCCTTACCTGGACCATCAACTCCCACTGGTATGGAGGCTGCGGTGTACCTTCAGTACATGCCGACCTGCACGTTCTTGAATACAACCCCATTACAAATCGGTTATATGCAGGCAATGACGGTGGCGTTTATTGGACAGACAACGGAGGACTTTCATGGACCGAGATCAGCAATGGCCTCGTTATCAGCCAGGCATATAAAATCGGGCAAAGTGCCACCTATAAGGATTACGTGATCAATGGCTACCAGGATAATGGCACCTCCAGCTATACAGGCCCTGAATGGGTAAGCGTTGGTGGTGGCGACGGTATGGAATGTGCCTATGACCCAACCAATGAAGCCTACAGCTACTCAACCATTTATTACGGTAGCATTGACCGCCATCAAAATCATGGCTACGACGGACAGATTGCCGGCGAAGGTGTGAACGGCATTACTGAAAGCGGTGCATGGGTCACCCCCTTCCTTATTGACCACTACGATGGCAATGTTATGTTCATAGGTTATGACAATATCTGGAGAAGTAATAATATCAAGTCCCCCAATGCAGATAATGTGGTTTTTGTGAAGATTTCAAGCATGAACATGAATGACTTTGATGTAATGGCACAGTCAGATGCCAATACAGATATCCTATATGCCTCAAGCGGAAGCGTGCTCTATAGATCGGACAATGTCAAGGGTCTTAGCGTTCAGTGGACCAATCTCACACAGTTCCTGCCTATAGGAAATACCATAACAGCCCTTGAAACAAGTCCTGTTGATGAAAATGTGGTCTATATCGTTCAGCAAAACAGAGTTTTCAAATCAGGCGACAAGGGCATCTCATGGACAGAGATCACTGATAACTTGCCTGACGTGCAGATGAACACTATTGTTTATTATCACAATAGCCGTGAAGGTTTATATCTAGGAACCAATATAGGAGTATTTTACCGCGATGTGGATACACCTGAGTGGATCTTATACTCAAACGGTCTGCCTGCTGCTGCAAGGATTACTGAACTTGAAATCTACTATTCTCCTGATGGAGCACAGTTTGACGTATTACGCGCCGGCACATACGGTCGTGGTTTATGGGAAACACCACTTTATTATACCGACCCTACAGCAGATTTTACAGCTGACAAGGTACTGGTTCCTATAAGTTGCCCCGTAAACTTTACTGACCTGTCATCAGGTGTCCCCTTTACAAGGGAATGGCATTTTGAGGGTGGAACTCCAGCCACCTCAACCGACAAGAACCCACAGGGAATAATGTTTGAACAGGCCGGAACATACAATATTACCCTTATTGTATCAAATCTGGCAGGCAATGATACTATTGTAAAGCAGGCTTACATTGAAGCAAGCTCCACATTGCTGCCTTTAACAGACTTTACTTCAACCAGACATGCCTTCTGTACAGGGGATACGGCCATTGTTTACTTCACCGATAAGAGCGAGTACTGTCCTACCGGATGGCTCTGGGAATTTGAGCCCACTGATGTTACTTTCCTTGAAGGTACTAACGCCAATTCACCTAATCCGGTAGTCGCCTTCAACTCTGATAACACCTATTCAGTTACACTTACTGTTACTAATATCAACGGAAGCGCTACTATAACCCATGACGATTACGTGGTTATGGGCGGTATGGCACTGCCATTTACCGAGGACTGGGAAAGCGGTGAGATGCAGCCCAACGGATGGGAAGTGGTGAACCCTGATAACAATGTTACTTGGGATATCTACACAATATCAACTGACTCGTCTGTCAACAAGACTGCCCGCATGAATTTCTGGAACTACAACGTAGCTCCCGGACGCCGTGACCAGCTTATTAGTCCTCCAATGAACTTTTCAGGATACAACAACGCCTATCTTGGATTTGAACACTCATACATAAGGCGCTTTGCACAGGTTTCTGATTCCCTGCTTATCCATATCTCAACCGATTGTGGTGAAACCTGGACCAAGGTAACTGCCTTTGGCGAAGATGGTACCGGAATCTTCGAAACCTACCCCGTTTCCATCGTTGAAATCGTTCCCCAATCACCTGATGATTGGTGCAACGGTACTGATAATCCCGTATGTAACCTCGTCGACTTGTCGGCATGGGTGGGTAATGAGAATGTGAAGATCATGTTTGAAACCGTTCATCGTCGTGGCAATAACCTTTATATCGATAATATCTTTGTATCAGCCGGCATAGGCGTAAATGATGAAAAGCTATCATCCATAAGAGGTATTGATATTTATCCCAACCCCGGCAACAACCTCTTCCAACTAAGATCTGAAGATGAACTTGTGAATCCCGCTGTTCAGATATATACTGCCGGAGGAAAACAGGTATACAGCCATCAACTACCGTCAGGCAGAGAATGGTCGATCAATACCGGTAATCTTCCTGAAGGTTTTTATCTGATCAAGGTTATCAGTGCCAATGGCTCATGGAATGAAAAATTGATTATCAAATAACAATTTAGTCAAAGCAATAAGAAGGCCGGGTAGTACCGGCCTTTTTTCTTATTTTTGCGTACCAAACCAGTTAGCCTGATGAATTTGTTCTATTATGGTGAAACCAACCTTAGGGATCTGTTTAATGCAGGCGGCCGCCATATTTCACTTACTGATGAGGAAGCCGCCCATTTAAAGGTATTCCGTATGAAACCGGGTGATGTATTATATATAACTGATGGTATGGGCCAACTGGCAAAGGCCGTAGTAGTTGAAATCAGCAACAAGTCAAATATTCATCAACTATCTGAAGTTAAATCATACCCTCATTCCCGGCATTACACGCACATTGCAGTGGCGCCTACCAAGAACCTGGCCCGCTTTGAGTGGTTCCTTGAAAAAGCAACCGAGATGGGCATTGATGAAATTACCCCTTTTTTCGGTGAACACTCTGAACGGGTAAACCTGAGGCTCGACCGGCTGAATAAAGTGATTATTTCAGCAATGAAACAATCGCTCAAGCCCTACCTGCCTAAACTGAATAATCCAATAACATTGAATGAGTTTCTCAATAACTACAATCATACTGACAACCAATTCATAGCATGGCTTGATAATAACAATGTTCAGCAACACATAAAGAAACTTATAACCGTTAATAAACCGGCAACCATATTGATTGGGCCTGAGGGCGATTTCAGCTTAAAGGAAGTGGATGCTGCCCGTGCAAAAGGATTTATTCCCGTTAGCCTTGGCGGTTCACGCCTGCGCACTGAAACTGCTGCCCTTGTTGCCTGCTTTATCGTTAACCTCGTTAATGAGCCTGACATATCAGGTTACCCCTTAACTTTTGAATAGATGATACGAAAACTTGTTTTTATTACCATGTTGCTCTGCAGTAATCTCTTTATGGGCCATGCTCAGGGAACCCTGCAGATTGCCCTGATGAAATACCGTGGAGGAGGCGATTGGTACGCCAATCCTACATCACTCACAAACCTGATTGAATTCTGCAACAAGAATCTCCATACAAATATCAATACTGAATATGCAACCGTTGAGGCCGGCAGTTCAACCATTTTCAATTATCCCTTTGTGCACCTTACTGGACATGGAAATATTGTATTTGATGACCAGGAGGCACTAAATATCAGGAATTACTTACTGGCAGGCGGATTTCTGCATATTGATGACAATTATGGACTCAATGAATTTGTGAAACCACAGATGCAGAAGGTATTTCCGGAGCTTGAATTCATTGAATTACCATTCTCCCATCCGATATATCATCAACAATATCAATTCCCCAATGGGTTGCCTAAAATACATGAGCATGATAATAAACCACCGCAGGGTTTCGGGCTCATATAAGACGGCCGGTTGTTATGTTTTTACAGCTATGAGTGTGATCTGGGTGATGGGTGGGAGGACCCTCAGGTGCACAATGATTCAGAAGCCACACGCACCAAGGCTCTTCAAATGGGAGCCAACCTCATTGAATACGTCTTTACCAAATAAATGGCACTTCTGAAATGTGACTTAGGAAAGAAATATACTGTTGAATCATCAAAAAAGCCCCGAATACCGGGGCTTTTTAAAATTCTTATCAGTAGGTAAGACTATAGCTGCTTCACTTGTACCGCGTTCAGTCCTTTACGACCTTCTTCAAGTTCATAAGAAACGCTGTCGCCTTCATTAATACGATCGATCAGATTGGTGATGTGTACAAAATACTCTTTGTTGGTTTCATCGTCAGCAATAAAACCGTAACCTTTTGATTCATTAAAGAATTTTACTTTTCCTGTTTTCATGTTTAATAAAAAATAAATAATGTGCAAATGTAGTGCTATAAAGCACCCGGATTACATAAAAACCAAAAAACATTCAAAAATGTTTAATAAAAGGTGTCAAAAGTAGCTGATTATTAATAAAAACCGGGTCTCAACTGTCCATAAAAATAAAAAAACCCTACCGAAGCAGGGTTATAAGATCAACAAAATAACTATATTTCTTAGTTATGCAAGTTTAACCTTTACAGCGTTTAAGCCCTTCTTTCCTTCCTGAAGTTCAAATGTTACAGAATCGCCTTCATTAACGCGATCGATT
>JAEYXG010000133.1 GCA_023428585.1 Bacteroidota bacterium | reverse complement strand
CCCTTGGTTACTTCAATCCTCTGTAGGTTACTCATATCAATCATATTCCAGTCAACCGTTCCGCCATCAGATTTGTTTAATGGGATTCCATCAAGGAGTACAAGTACCCTTCCCTGCTCTTTTGAACTTAAACCACGCATAGTAACAGTAGCTTTTGTGCTTAGAATACCGAAAGAACGATTAACATTCAAGCCCGAAGTATAACGCAGTGCATCATCGACCGACAAAGTAGGGTAGGTTGCCAGTGTGCTGGAAGTAATGGCATTGATTCGAACCGGAGTATCCATAAGTTTACTGTCGGTTCGGGTTGCAGTTACTACAACCTGCTCCATTGTTATAGTGTCAGCAGGGGTAGAGGGTTCGGTTTTCTGATTTCCGGTGCGATTTTGCTTCTCTTGAGAGGGGGTTTGATCCCTCTGACCGTATGATGCGAAGGGAAGTGTTGTTGCTATCACAAACAGCAGGTAAAACGTGATAGTTTGAAAACCCAAATGTTTAATTGTGTGCATCATAGGAGTCAAAGAAATTACTTTTGAATTTTAACAGCTATCTTCATTATCCCTTCACTAAAAAGATCAGCCTGCTCAACTCTGATGAGCCCATATTTCCCTGCCGAATTTCTGAAGGGGATTACTTTGTCAGTGTAACAATACTTGCAATTTCCACTGACCTTTGAGGGTTGATAGGCGGTAACCAGGAGACTGTCGTTAACAGCCAAATCAAATTGCTCAACAGAAACAAGGTTATTGTCAGCAGACAAATAATCGAATAAAGTATTGTTCTTAACCATCCAGGATGATATATCGGGATAATACCCAACTGCTGCGGTATAACCCGGGCAAGTGAGCGAAGGAGAGGGCAAACCGGAAGTAAAATAGAAATAGGCCATAACATCAACGTCCTGTTCATTACCGGCAACGGATGAAGAAGTATAGGTTAAGCCCGAATCAAGGTCAACAAACCATAGGCCGGCAGGATTATTCTGTAAACTTATTTCAATGTTAACGTAAGAATTTATTGGTCCCCAGGCACTACCTGAACCTCTTAAAACAGTTAATGACCTTACGGCAGTGTCACGGTCAGCATTCATCACTATTACCCTCCATTCTTCACGGGCAGAGGTGTCTTTTGAAAAGATAAAATCCTCATCCAGTCCCTCACTTCCAATGAAAATCCCTCTGTCGATCTGCACAACCGTATCATTACCGGTAACGCGTTCAATACGCAGGTAGGTTAATGGTGAGCCGGCACCGGAAGCCAACACACCAATGCGAATGGATCCCCCTAATTTAACTTCATCATTATTGGAAGTATAGGAAGTGCCGGTTTTCAGTAATAAAGAAGCATTATGGCTTATCTCTTCCTTAGCGCATGAAACTGTAAGCAAGCCAAGAATAAAAATAAAATAGAAATAAGAAAGCCGGGCAGTAAGTGTATTACAGCCCTGCTTTCTTATCTTGTTGGTTTTCTCAACTTGCATTATCAGTTGAATTATTAAAATTGAAAGTTAACAGATGGATTCCCGGTATTATTTCTGTACCTTAATGGCAATTTCCAGAGTGCCGGTTTCCTCACCATCAACAGCAATAACTTTGAACAGGCCAAATTTGCCCGATTGCAGTTTAAATGAATAGACATCACCAACAGTAAGCTTTTTTGCTTTACGGAATTTATTGTCCGGGTCATATGCATCAAGTATAACGGCATCATTGTCAACACCTTCAAACTGTGCTACAGTTAAAGTAGTTTTAACAAAGTAAGTAGTATTCTTAACAGTATAGTTTTCAGGTGAAGTAGCACCTGAGAATATGCCTGTAATGCCTGTACCCGGTGCAGCAAGGCTCATCATATTCTGGCTTTCGGGAGTGTTTTCAAAGAAACAGAACATATCAATGTCAGCTTGGTGTTCAAATGCTTCAGCTTGATAATAGGTTGTAGCTGCGTTGTTTGACAAGGAAAGGAAGCTCTTGTCGGTAACATTGTCCTGAGCCCCCATGAGAATCGTGGTATAGGAATCAATATCACCAAACTCACCGGTGATGGTTATGGTTTTGTTGGTACTGTTACCGGCAATATCAGTTACTGTTAGTACCCATGACTCCACATCAGTGATACCTTTAATGGTATAGAAATCAAAAGTAAAATTTTGTGTATTGATTGTAGAATCAAGAAGCAGCTGATCATTGACTTCAACTTTAAACTTTACAAGGTTATCAGTGCCATTACCATTGGCATTGACACCAAACAGAAGGGTGTCGCCAAAAGATGCTGTGGTATTTGAAGAAACATAGCCGGTTTCACTCTTAAGTGTAAGGGTAGGCATAGTTGGTTCATCATCTTTCGTACAGTTGGTGAACAACAGCACGGCAACAATGGTCATGCTTAATAAGGTCAAAAGTTTTTTCATTGGTTTAGGTAATTTAAATTCGTTTAGTAATATTATTCATATCGGATACAAATGTAAAACAAGAAATTGATTTGGCAACACGTAAAAACATAAAGGATAAATTGTTAAAATTGCATATTTAATACTGACATCTTCTATAAGAGAAAGGATATTACAACAGAAGGAAGAATTAATAAAACACTTTTGAATTTTATCTGTTATTGAGAAACGCTTATAAATCTATAAAAACCAGCATTATGAATTTTGAATTTACTGAAGAGCAGCTTATGATACAACAGGCTGCAAGAGATTATGCGCAACGTGAATTGATACAGGATGTTATAGAACGTGACACCCACAGTATTTATCCTTCAAAGCATGTAAAGGCATTGTCAGAGTTAGGGTTTATGGGAATGATGGTAAGTCCTGAGTATGACGGAGCGGGTATGGATACCGTATCATATGTATTGGCTATAGAAGAATTATCAAAAGTTGACGCTTCAACCAGTGTGATAATGTCAGTAAACAATTCGCTGGTTTGTTATGGAATTGAGCATTTTGGCACAGAGGAACAAAAACAGAAATATTTACGTCCATTGGCCAGAGGTGAAAAGATTGGAGCTTTCCTATTATCGGAACCCGAAGCCGGGTCTGATGCCACATCACAAAGAACAACAGCCGAAGATAAGGGTGATTATTACCTGTTGAATGGAACCAAAAACTGGATAACCAATGGAAATACTGCCGGCACTTACCTGGTAATTGCTCAAACGCACCCTGAAAAAGGGCATAAGGGAATAAATGTACTCATTGTGGACAGAGATTCAGTAGGGATATCCGTTGGGCCACATGAGGATAAGATGGGGATGAGAAGTTCAGATACCCATTCAGTTATGTTTACTGATGTAAAGGTACCCAAGGAAAATAGAATAGGTGAGGATGGATTTGGTTTTAAATTTGCGATGAAGACCCTTGAAGGCGGACGAATTGGCATTGCCGCTCAAGCATTGGGATTAGCTTCAGGTGCATTGGAGAGATCAATTAAATATGCCCAGGAGCGTAAAGCTTTTGGTAAAGAATTGGCTAAACACCAGTCGGTTGCTTTCAAGATTGCAGAGATGGCAATTAAAGTTGAAAATGCAAGAAACCTATGCCTAAAAGCTGCCTGGCTTAAAGATCAGGGTAAACCTTATGGATATGCCAGTGCCATGGCCAAATATTACGCTGCAGAGGCTGCAATGTGGGTTACCACTGAAGCCGTACAGATACACGGTGGGTATGGTTATGTTAAAGAATATCACGTTGAACGATTAATGCGTGAAGCCAAGCTTACCCAGATTTATGAAGGCACCTCTGAAATTCAGAAAATAGTAATTTCAAGAGAGCTACTTCATGTGCATTGATTTGGAGTGAGGATAATAATGGAAGCTACCTTTTTAAATTGTGATGCATAAGAGTTTATTTGCCTCTTAAAGTATTATATGAAGATAATATGGCTGAAAAGTCTGCAATAGCTAAAAATAGTACAACACAGTGATCTAAAGAAAAAACAACCCTTGAAACATGAATATATTTGTATGTATAAGCAATGTGCCTGACACAACTACCCGCATAAAATACAAACCGGGTAATAAAGAAGTGGATTATACAGGTGTACAGTGGATTATCAATCCATGGGATGAATTGGCCCTTACAAGGGCGATTGAATTAAAAGAATCCAATCAGGCAGCAATTCAGAAAATTACCGTTATTTCTGTTGGCAAGGCTGATGCAGAGCCAACACTCAGAAAAGCTTTAGCAATAGGCGCTGACGATGCAATAAGAATTGATGTAGCTCCTGAAGATGCATACACTACTGCAGTTCAGCTTGCTGAAGTATTGAAGAGCGAAAATGATGCGTTGATTCTATCGGGCGTTGAATCAAGTGATTTCAATAGCTGGTCAGTTGGTGGAATGCTGGCAGAATTGCTGGATGTACCTTCAGTATCAGCTGTCAGTTCACTCAATATTGAGACAAGCAATGTTGTGGTAACCCGTGAAATTGAAGGTGGAAAGCAAACAGTTACTGCAACAGTTCCTTCAGTATTGATTGTTCAGAAAGGAATTGCCATAATACCGCGGATTCCATCAATGAGAGGCATTATGACTGCACGAACAAAACCACTTAAGGTTGTTCAGGGCATTGCATCACAACCAATGGTTAAAGTTTTAGACCTTCAGGCACCTGCGCAGAAGTCATCATGCAGGATGATTGACCCTGAAAATATGGAAGAGCTGGTTGAGCTGTTGCATAAAGAAGCCAGGGTTATTTAAAGAGTGTCAGTGAATAGTGTATTTCTAACATAAAATCAGCAAGAAAATCATGTCAGTTTTAGTTTATATAGAACCCAGGGAAGGTAAATTCAAAAAGCACTCATTTGAGCTTGTTTCTTATGGACAACGAGTTGCAGCGGCAATGAACCAGTTGCTTCATATACTTGTAATAGGCAAGGTAGCCAGTGAGGAACTGGTTTCACTTGGACAATATGGTGCATCAAACATCATCAATGTTGCAGAAGAAATGCCTTTTGATGATCAGGTATATACAAGAATCATCTCAAAGGTTGCAAAACAAAGGGAAGCAGGTGTTGTAGTCTTGGCTCATAGTTTAACAGGTAGGGCAATAGCTCCCAGGTTAGCCATCAGGTTAAAAGCTGGTTTGTCAACCGCAGTAAATGGACTTCCGGCAAGCTATAATCCATTTATAGTCAATAAGAAGGCTTTTTCAGGAAAGACTCTGGTACAACAGGAAATCACAACTGAGGTAAAAGTATTGACATTGTCACAAAACACTGCGGGGATGGTAGAGCATTCAGTATCACCGACAATTGAAGAAATTAACACTGAATCAGAATCATCTGCAACTAAGGTGGTATCAACTGAGGTTATGACAGGGAAAGTACTTCTCAATGAAGCCGAGATAATAGTATCAGGTGGACGAGGAATGAGAGGTCCTGAAAATTGGAAACCATTGGAGGAGTTAGCCCAGTTACTTGGTGCAGCTACGGCCTGTTCCCGACCGGTATCAGATGAAGGTTGGCGCCCCCATCACGAGCATGTGGGACAAACCGGGAAGGTAGTCGCCCCCTCCCTTTACTTTGCGATGGGAATATCAGGTGCCATACAACATCTGGCAGGTATAAGTTCTTCAAAAGTGATAGTAGCGGTGAATAAGGACCCTGAGGCACCGATTTTCTCAGCTGCCGACTATGGCATTATTGGTGATCTTCAGGTAGTACTTCCAAAGATGATTGAAGCATTCAGGAAATTTAAAGCTTCGTAATGTAACCGGCAATAACCCTTGGGTAGTGTTCATACTCCAAAAGGTGTATTTTCTCAGCAAGGGTTTTGGGTGTATCATCTGGTGATACAGCGCATTTAATTTGAAACAACACTTCACCTTTATCGTACATTTCATCAACCAGATGCACGGTGATCCCTGATTCCGTATCGCCATTCTCAATAACGGTTTCATGTACCCTTGCCCCATACATGCCTTTCCCACCATATAGAGGAAGAAGGGCAGGATGTATATTTAAAATCCTTCTGCCAAATGCTTTAATAATGTTAACGGGCATAAGCCAAAGGAATCCGGCAAGTATGATAAGGTCAATTTTACGCTTTAAAAGATCCTTTAAGATTGTATCCTCAGCATAGAATTTCTCGCGATCAAATAGAACCAATGGGATTTTCAATGCCGCAGCACGTTGGATAACATAGGCATTGGGATTATTGCAATAGATTGCTACAACCCTGATAGATTCCGAATTGGCAAAATGCTCACTGATATGTTGGGCATTAGAACCATTACCCGAAGCAAAGACTGCTATTTTTTTCATTTCACCAGTAGAAGATAATAGTTCTTCTTTCCCTTTTGAATGAGGATGTATTTATTGTTGAGCAAATGATTTCTTGAAACTAATATATCGTCAGACATTTTCTCCTTATTTAATTGTATGCCACCATCCTTAAGCATACGACGAGCTTCACCTTTGGAGCCAAAAATAGTAGTTGCTTCAGCAACCAAGTCTACAAGACTAACTCCATTATCAAGCAGGCTAGCGGATATTTCTGACTGAGGCACACCATCAAATACGGAGAGAAGTACATCTTCAGTCAAGTTTTTGAGTGTTTCAGTAGTTCCTTTGCCAAAAAGTATTTCAGAAGCTTCAATAGCAGCATTAAAATCTTCAACAGAGTGAATGCGTATAGTAAGATCCTTGGCGAGAGCCTTTTGAAGAGTTCTGAGATGAGGAGCATGATTATGTTCAGTCACCATTTTATTGATTTCTTCTTGAGAAAAAAGGGTAAAAATTCGGATATATTTTTCCGCGTCGGCATCAGAGGTGTTTAACCAGAATTGGTAGAACCTGTAAGGTGATGTTTTTAATGGATCAAGCCAAATATTACCCGACTCAGTCTTCCCGAATTTTCCTCCATCAGCTTTGGTGATTAGAGGGCAAGTCAGTGCATAAGCTTCACCACCTGTTTTACGGCGTATCAATTCTGTTCCGGTTGTTATATTTCCCCACTGGTCAGAACCACCCATTTGAAGTTTGCAGTTATAGTTTTGGTATAGATGAAGGAAATCATAACCTTGAACCAGCTGATAAGTAAATTCTGTAAACGACATGCCATCACCCGTCTCACCGGTAAGGCGTTTCTTTACAGAATCCTTGGCCATCATATAGTTGACAGTAATATGCTTCCCGATATCACGAATGAACTGAAGAAAAGAAAACTCCTACATCCAGTCATAATTATTTACAGCAATAGCACAGTTTGGATTTGCCTCATTAAAATCAAGAAGTCGCGCAATTTGCATGGTAAGAGCTTCCTGATTTTTGCGTAGGGTTGCTTCATCCAGAAGATTGCGTTCTTCGGATTTGCCTGATGGATCACCAATCATTCCGGTTGCACCACCAATAAGCACAAGAGGTTTATGTCCGCAAAGCTGCAGATGTTTGAGCATCATGATTCCAACCAAATGACCAATATGCAAGGAATCAGCAGTAGGGTCAATACCTACATAAGCTGACACCATTTCTTTCGATAACAACTCATCTGTACCGGGCATTACGTCGTGAATCATTCCTCTCCAACGCAGTTCATCTATAAAATTCATACAAGGGCTAGTTTACAAGCTATTAATTTGGGAGTGCAAAGTTAGGCAATAATAAGTAATCATCATTCAGGTGATATACGTATATGGTTATTGAGTAAATTTGTATTATGATATTAGTTACAGGTGCAACAGGATTAGTAGGTTCATACCTTCTTTATTATCTGCTAAGAGATGGGCAGAAAGTGAGGGCATTACTACATAGTAAGAAGAGCATTGACAGAACCAGGAAAATATTTGGCAGCTTTACTGTTGATTCTGAACAATTGATACAGCAGATAGAATGGATGGAAGGTGATGTTTTGGATATAATGGTTCTACGTGAAGCAATGCAAGGAGTGGATCAGGTTTATCATTGCGCTGCCATTGTTTCTTTTGAAGCTGCTGACAGGCAAAAGATGATGAAGGTAAATGTTGAAGGCACCATCAATGTTGTAAATATGGCGTTGGATGTAGGTGTTGGAAAGCTTTGCCATGTAAGTTCAATTGCTGCACTTGGTAGAACAGATGACTCAAAACTAATTGATGAAAATTCCGAATGGCGAAATTCAAACGCAAATACCACTTATGCTAAAAGTAAGTATCAGGCAGAACGGGAAGTGTGGCGGGCGAGTGCTGAGGGCTTGCCAGTAATAATTGTAAATCCATCCATAATATTTGGCTATGGGCATCCTGAGAAAGGTAGTACAAAGATATTCAAGACCATACACAAAATGCCATACTTCTATGGTAAAGGGATAAATGGATTTGTAGATGTTCAGGATGTGGTAAAAGCTATGATTGCTTTAATGACCAGCAATATTGAGAATGAACGGTTTGTAGTTTCGGGAGGGAATTATAGTTACAAGGAGATTTTTAGCCTTATTGCCAAAGGCTTTAATAAACCTCAACCCAGCATAGAAATACCGGGGATTATTCTTGATACGGTTTGTTTGTTTGAATCTATCAGGTCGAAATTTACCGGAAGCAAACCACTCATCACAAAAGAAACTGCCAGAACCTCAAAAAACGATTACTATTATTCCAGTGATAAGCTGATAAAGGCAATAGGTTTCAAGTTTACTCCTATGGAGGAGACCGTTCAATCATTGTGCAAAGCAATGGAATCGGAGTTTAATAGCAGTAAATAATAGCAGTGAAATTGTTCAAAAAAAAGGAAGACACCTAATGGGTGTCTTCCTTTACTAATATCATGATTCTGTTATTTTAATGCCAGTGTTTTGTAGTGTTCATATTTGTCCATCACATTCAGCACAAACTGATGTGTTTCCTTGCCACTGATTCTACCATATTTAACTACGGTATCATTATAATATTCAGGTTTTGATTTTGCAAGCAGGTAATACTCAACATTATCATGCCATATAGTGGGATCCTTACCGTATTTTTCGGTAAGTTTAATAGCATCAAGTATATGAGCAAGCCCGATATTGTAAGCCGCCAAAACAAACTTTTTGCGTTCATTTTTATCAGGTACCATTTTGCTTAACCTTCTATCAAGGTAATTTAACAATTTGGTGCCCGCGGCAATTTGTTCATTAGCTGTTGATCCTTCATGAGCACCAAATCTATATGCAGTTGAAGGCATAAGTTGCATTAAGCCAAAGGCTCCACGATGTGAGGTGGCATCAGGCTGGAATTTTGATTCCTGATATATAAGTGCTGCCACAAGTCGCCAATCCCAACCAATATTATTACTCATTTCGCGAATAATATTATCATAATCTGAGATTGTACTTTTTTTAACTGGACGCCCAAGTGCTATATTCACCCATCTGGGGTTTTTGTAGTATTTGGAACTTAATCCCGCAAATAATCGTGTGGATTTATTCTCTTCAATCCAATTGTTGGCCACTTCCAAAAGATTGACGGCACCCTTGCGTACAATCCATGAAATGCCAATTTCAGGGCTTATTCTTGTATGGGCATCAATGTTTCTGTATGTAAGCATCAATGCTTTAGCCGGGCGCTCAAATGCTATTGTGTAATCAATTTCTCCTTCTGATACTTCTGCAAATAGCTCACTTAATGGGAGGTTGTCTTCGGCAATTATTTTTGTATTATTTGAAGTAGCATGTTGAATATCACTCAGGTATATTTGTCCATGTTTGTTCGCAGAAAGAGTTATCGTTTTATCTTTCAATTCCTTAAGACCATCATTCAGAGATTTATTTGAATCTGATTTTGAATAAGAACTGACTTTCTTGACTTGTTTTTTCTTTACTAATACCTGGTAATCATTATATAATGGTGTAGTATAAACTATGTCAAATCTGTCATCATTAATTACCGGCAGTTCCATAGCCACAATATCAACCCTACGTTGCTGCAAATATTGAAGGGCTTTGTTAACGTTTGGCTCAACAACAATTTCCAACTTTACACCTAAATGGTCAGCAAAGTTTTGTAAAAGATCATATTGATAGCCATGCGGCTCTCCTTCAAATTCGAAAAAATTAAATGAATTATCATCAGTCAGAGCAACAAGTGTACCTCTACTCTGATTGTCTTTCAATAGACCTCCCGTTTGTCCACTTTTTAAAAGAGGCCGGTCAGTTGAGAAAGAGCAAGATTCAGGAATCAATAAAATAAACAGAACGATAATACCAGAAGATAAATAGTTAATCAGCTTATTGTACATTAAATAAGTTTTAGTTAACAAATAGATCCAGGATAAGCTAATTCCAATTAAACCTGTGATCTTTAATTTCTCGTCTTATCCGCAACCCCAAAGCAAATGGTTTATAAATAAACGGAAAAGAATATCAATAACAAATGCAAAAAACTAAACACACAAAAAAATATTTTGTTTAATCTGCAAATATCTTGAAACAGAATGAGGGTGCAAAGATATGATATATATCGACTTAAGGGCGGAAATTAACAAAAATTAAGTATAAATACTTATAGAAGAGCCGAATTAGAGCCAGGAAACCAACTGTTTACAGAGCAAAATTACTTTTACTTTAGCCTAGTCCAATGAACTGTTTTTCCCAATCCCATCCAAGCTGCACCAATATAACCGCGAATCTTAAGTTTGTCGGGGCCATCAAGTTGAATAAATGAGTTATATGTTTTGCCACTGGATGGATTATATATTGTTCCCCCATTCCATTCGTTCTCAGAAGCATCATATTTAAAACCATTAAGTAGTTTAAGGCCAATTAGTTTACGCGTTCTGAGTTTTTCGTCAGGATTAAGCCTATCAACTTTTTCCTTTCCATCAGGGTATTTGGGAACCTTTAGCCAGATGATTTCACCATAGTACTTTCCATTAGAAGCTTTATATATTTTAACATGGGAAGCATTATTAGGCGCTTCATCACTTATTGCTTCATAGGTACCTATCAGCTGATCAGCTTTTGATTCCTTTTGGGCGATTGCCTCTAAGTTGAATAACAGGCTAAAGAATACAAATGCCAGCGAAATTGATTGTTTTACCATCGATATACTAATTAGGTGAATAGTTAAGCAAATAATTCAATTCTATTTTTCAATGAATTCAAAAGAAAGCAAAATTGACTGCACCTGTTTTAACAAATCAGCCTTATCCTTGTTTGGAGCATAAACATATCCGTCAAGAGCCAATACCAAGTTGTTTTTCCTGTCAACAAAAGTATAATTCACAAAAGGTCCTCCCATGAAATCATGCTTGACTTCCCAAAGACCACGTGTTTCAACTGACAACTCTTTTTTAAGTTCAAGAGTTCGATTGATAGGCGGTATATCATTTTCTGCTACAATCATATATGAGCTGTCAGATGGCCCGGGGACATATAGGCGAGTAAATTGGTTTCTTACAGATAAAATCTTCCTGGGATTGAAAGCAACTGTATCAGTATAAGGATAGGAATAAATAAGAATGCCTTGGCTCAGAATGTTTGCTTCACGGCGCAGCCATATAAAATTATCTTTATTAACGGCTACATAATAATCGGCCGGGATATTCATGTTGAGATTGAATTTTGACCTTACTGTTTCAACCGCTTTAACATTCATTGACTTTGAATACAAAGTCTGAAGTCGCTCAATTTCAGCATTTTCGTACAAGTTAAATATGTCCTTCTGTTTTAATAAGAAAGATTCTTTAAGCAATTCAATGGTAGGTGCAGTAATTTTAACTACTCGTTGAGGCGAAGCCCACACATTATATGCAAACTCAACATTAGCTTTTTTGAGTGAACTATCAATAGAAACTGCGAATACATTTCGGTGAGTCTCAAAAAGCCGATTGAATTCATCAAGGCTAATCTGCACCACATTATACAATGGTTCAGGCTGTGGTAAGCCTAGACGTGGGCTACTGAAATATGATTTAATTGTATCGCCTAATGAAGATTTCCAAAGGTTGTTTTCAGCTACAACTATGATTTCTTTTGGGCTGCCGGTAGAAGATGCCTTAGTTGATTTGTCCATATTACATGAAAACAAACCAACCATTGACAATAATACCAAAGCAGTAGTGATAAAACTCCTGATCCTTTGCATGATATTGAAATGAATAAAATTGTAAATGCTATTCAGTAGCTTTATTAGGAGACTACTGCCACTTTAATTTTCTGACCCGGTTTCAATGATTTTTCGTTGCGGATGTTGTTTAGTCTTTTTATTTCTTCAACTGAACAACCGTTGTGCTTTTGAGCTATGTTCCACAAAGTATCACCACGCTGAACTGTGTAGTAAATAAATTGATTATTACTTTTTTGTTTAATGGAAGCTTTATTATCCGCAAGATTTTCCTCTGCAAATTCTGTTTTCACCTTCTTTCCAACCACTAATGACTGACCGGGATGTATAACTGAATTACGGAGGTTATTCCATGTTTTGATATCATTAACTGTTACATTGTTAGCCAGTGCTATCTTGTTAAGTGTTTCACCTGATTTGACTTTATGGTGAAGGTCTTCTGTAATGGTTATACTCTTGTCTTTCTTCGCTGATGTGTCAACAGTTGCCAACTCTTGGTTACCCTTTGAGGAATCAGTAACTTGTTCGGCTTTTTGGACGGGTTTGGATACAGCAGCAAATTGTTGTTCAACAACTCTTTCAGGTCGGACAATCAATCTTTGACCTACAGCAAGTTTAGTAGATTTTAGCCGATTCCATCTTTTGAGATCACTAACTGAACAGCGGTATTTATTTGAAATCAAACCAAGGTTTTCTCCTCTTTTAACTCTATGATATTCTGCCTGAGTGACTGTTTTCATTGTTGAAACCAGCTGTTCCTGCTCAGTATTCTTTTGAGCCCGGAGAGCATAAAGTTGCGCTTCATTATTAACGAAAGCTGGAATATATTTTTTAGGAAGTCGAATAGCATAAGGTTTCCCTGGTACTGAAGGGATTACACCTGACTTAAATGAGGGATTCAGAAACTGCAGATCTTCAATAGGCACCTGAATATTCTCTGAAATTTGGTTAAATGTTAATAAATCCTTAACAGTAACGGTATCGATCTCATAGTGGTTAATGTGGGGTGTAACAGGTCGCAGGTTATGTTCAGCTGCATAGCTCATAACATACGTGATGCCAATGAAAGCAGGAACATAACCTCTGGTTTCCAATGGAAGGAAAGGACGAATTTGCCAGAAGTCCATTTTGCCGCCTGAACGTCGAATGGCTTTGTTTACATTCCCTGCACCAGAATTATAAGCTGCCAATACTAGCAACCAATCTTTATACATTTTATAGAGATCATTCATATGCTCACATGCAGCTACAGTTGAGCGAATAGGATCACGACGATCATCAACGAATGAAGTGACATTAAGATTATAGACTTTCCCTGTACCATACATGAATTGCCATAATCCTGTTGCACCCACTCTTGAGCGTGCTTCAGGATTTAGAGCTGACTCAACAATGGCAAGATATTTTAATTCGAGAGGCATATTAAACTTATCAAGCTGCTCTTCAAACATTGGAAAGTAGATTTGAGCAAGGCCCATCACCTTTTGTGTGAGTCCCCTTTTCTTGACAGCATATAATTCAATGTAGTCTTTTACATATTGGTTGTATGTAAGGGGGATTGGAGTTGTTGCATCGAGCTCCCGCAAGCGTTGATAATAAACGGAGTCAGAGTAAACCGGTACAAATCCCTGAGTAAAACCAAATGCATTCTCAAGTTCATTATCCGTTGCACATTCGTATCCTTCAAAGTACTTTAGATTAGCCAAACTATCAAGTGCGGCTGTAATGAAATCGTCCTTAATGAAATCAAAATCTTGCGAAGCAGAATCTACTGCCATTTTTGCCTGGCCATAGGAGATATGGACTGATAACAACAGGAAAAGGCCCACTAAGGGTAAAAAGAGATTATTCTTCATTGGTAAAATTTCATTGGTTGCTACCCGGTTGCAACAGAGTTATTTGCAAAAATAACTTTTATTGGCAGTAAAGCTAAATATTTTTAACAAATTTTGTATTTCTTTAAGAAACAAAAGATTTTTAAAATCGGAGTGAAAGGGCAATTCAAAAATATAGAAAGTAGAGGATTAATTGCAATCCTCTACTTTTAGCAGCTTTATAATTAAGCTATTATAGATTTCGTAAAGTGAACTTTACCGGCAGATTAAATTGAACACGAACAAATTTTCCTGCCCGAACTCCTGGTGTCCAATTGGGCATTTCTTCTACTGTTTTCAATACTTGTTCATCTAAACCTCCTCCAATACCTCTGAGAAGTCTCACATCAGTAATTGATCCATCTCGTTCAACAACAAAAGTAATATGAACAGTTCCTTCAATATTGGCTTCCTTGGCTATTGTTGAGTATTTTACTCTTTCATACAGATAGCGGTATAGCTCTTCAATACCCCCAGGAAACTGTGGAGCTATATCAGGAACAATAACCACCTCGTCTATATTTTTCTCTTCCTCGGGTTTGATAGTAGGAATATACACAGGTGCGGGTAAGTTAGGCATATCATCTGCATTTATAGGATTTAAATCCTCAACATCTGTTTTGTTGTTATCAACCAGATTAAGCATAGTGGGGGCTGCCGGTACTGGTATTGGCAGAGGCTTATGCTGTTTTGTAATATCAACGATTATCTCAGGCTCGGTGGGCACAACCCTTTGAGTTATCACAACTTGTTCAGCATCATAGGTTTTCCAACCGAAAATAATAATCATCAGTGAGAGGGAGATGATCAAACCAAAGTTTGAAAAGTAAGCTCTCTTGTTTTCGAGATCTGCTTTAGGTGATTTTTTTGCTTCCATGTCCAAGATTTTTTATAGTGGATTGACTGAATGAAGCTAAAGAACATTATTGAATTGAACGGAATCTCTTATCCTCTCTTGTGCTGTAATTAAAGAACGTCAAATCAAACCAAATATTGTATCCTATATAAATATGTGCAATAATTATGCCATAGGTTAAATAAAAGGAGCAATTATTAGTATAATTGCTCCTTTTATTTACAAGTCAGAAATTAATATTCCGACAGGTGAAATTCTATAGGATATTATCCTGCGAGAGTAAACTTGATAGGCATATTAAACTGTACACGAACAGGTTTACCTCTTTGTTTACCAGGATTCCACTTAGGCATTGCTTTAATAACGCGGACAGCTTCTTCGTCACATCCACCACCAATACCTCTAAGAACTCTTACGTCAGTAACATTGCCATTGCGTTCAACAACGAATGTTACATAAACAGTACCTTGAATACCACTTTCCCTAGCCATCTGAGGATAAACAATATTTTCCTGCAGGAATTTGATACGGGCCACATCACCACCAGGATAGGATGGAGATTCCTCAACAACCGTAAAGATTTCTGCTTCAGCAACCTCTTCCTCTTCAACAATGGCTGGAGGGGTATAAGCTTCAATTACGGTCAATTCATTTGCCTCAGCATCAATGATAAGGTCATCATCCACTTGAACATCATCTGTAACAATATGAATGAGAGTGGTTTGTGCAGGAGGTGCAGGAGGAGGAGGAGGTTTGTTCTGTTGTGTAATTTCAACCATCTCTTCTTCAACTGTTTCAACCTGCCTTCCGTCAATTTCCAGTTGCTCTATATCGTATGTTTTCCACTCAAAAGCTACGAGCATTGCAGCAAGGGCAACAATTAATCCGATCTGAACAAAGAAAGGTTTTTTGCTCTCCAGGTCAGCTTTCGGTGTCTTTTTTGCTTCCATATCGTTAATTAATAG